>NZ_JBFTHK010000182.1:0-8319 GCF_056394205.1 Arthrobacter sp. 10T413_2
CAGCAACTCCGCTGTCCAGGTCACGACAAGGAGCCGTCAGACCAGCCACCACCAACAAAAAATGGGCCCCCGCAAGGGCCCATAAAAGGAGATTTGTACACACTCAGAGGCCTACAAGCCCCTGAGCTGGGAAAACACGTGCCCGAGGTGGGACTCGAACTGCATTCCAACCCCTGAAAACACTGGGAACCCGCCAAAACATGCGGAATCTGACGCAGTTCGAAGGCAGTACAACCCAGTCTGAACTGGAGTGTGTGGACAATGTCCACACACTCCAGTTCAGCAGTAACAGACTGGATGAGGCTGACGGAACGTCCGTTATCGGCCTTCACATCTGACGCAACCGGTACGTTCCTGGACCGCTATTTTCTGCGATGCAAGCTAGATGAGTCCTTGGGCCAGCATCGCGTCGGCTACCTTCACGAAGCCGCCGATGTTGGCGCCCAGCACGTAGTTCCCTGGGTCCCCGTACTCGTCCGCGGTGGCCGCGCAGCGGTCGTGGATCCCGACCATGATCTCGGTGAGCCGGTCCTCGGTGTGCGCGAAGGACCAGGAGGCGCGGCTGGCGTTCTGCTGCATTTCCAGCGCGGACGTCGCCACACCTCCAGCGTTGGCGGCCTTGCCCGGGCCGAACAGGATGCCGGCTTCCTGGAAGACCGCGACGGCGTCGCGCGCGGATGGCATGTTGGCGCCCTCCCCCACCGCCAGAAGGCCGTTGCGGACCAGCCGGGCGGCAGCGTCGCCGTCGAGCTCGTTCTGCGTCGCACACGGCAGCGCGACCGTCGCGTCGATGTCCCAGACGGAGCCGCCCTCCACATAGGCGACGGCGGAGCGCCGGGCTTCATATTCCTTGAGCCGTCCGCGCTCGACCTCCTTGATCTGACGCAGCAGCGCGACGTCGATGCCGGCCTCGTCCAGGACGTAGCCGGAGGAATCAGAGCACGCCACCACCGTGGCGCCCAGCGCCTGGGCCTTGGCGATCGCGTTGATGGCGACGTTGCCGGAGCCGGACACCACCACGCGCTGGCCCTCGAAGGACTTCCCGCGGGTCTTGAGCATTTCCTCGACAAAGATCACGGTCCCGAAACCGGTGGCTTCGGGCCGCACCAGCGAACCGCCCCAGGAGATGCCTTTGCCGGTGAGGACGCCGGACTCGTAACGGTTGGTGATCCGCTTGTACTGTCCGAAGAGGTAGCCGATTTCGCGCCCGCCGACGCCGATATCCCCGGCCGGGACGTCCGTGTACTCGCCGATGTGGCGGTACAGCTCCGTCATGAAGGACTGGCAGAAGCGCATGATCTCGGCGTCGGAGCGTCCGCGCGGGTCGAAGTCGGAGCCGCCCTTGCCGCCGCCGATCGGCATGCCGGTCAGGGCATTCTTGAAGATCTGCTCGAAGCCGAGGAATTTCACGATTCCCAGGTTCACCGAGGGATGGAACCGCAGGCCACCCTTAAAGGGACCCAGCGCGGAGTTGAACTCCACCCGAAAACCGCGGTTAATCCGGACCCGCCCGGCGTCGTCCGTCCACGGCACGCGGAAGATGATCTGCCGTTCGGGCTCGCAGAGCCGCTCAAGGACGGCGCCTTCCAGGAATTCGGGGTGGCGGTCATGGACAGGCCCCAGGCTCTCGAAGACCTCGGTGATCGCCTGGTGGAACTCCCCCTCGCCTGGATTCCGGGCCAGTACCGTGTCCCGGATGGCTTCAAGCCGCGCGTCCATTACAACTCCCCTTAACCTCGGCACCCCGACAGGGGGTGCGACAATCGAGCGTTTTCATACTTGCACCTTGCCAGAGGTCATTTCCAAATGGAGCACGGGCAGGCAGCCCGTATGACGCGAATGAAGAATTTACGGCGGCCCTATTCCCGAAGCTGGACCGTGATTCGGTTCGATTGTTCAGCGGAACAACTGCGTCAGCTCCAGCCCGTGGCTTCCGTCCCGCCACAAACGTCTGGAAAGACTTTGGCCACAACGGCGCTGGCGTTCATCGTTTACCTCAATGGGCGTACTGTGACCATCATCGTTCTCTTCTCGGCGGCCCACGAGCAGCCAGAGCGAACTGTGGACCGGTCCTGACAGGGCAGTAACTATCCACAGCCGCACGTTACTGTCCCTTGCGACGGGCGCACAGGGTCAGATCGCATCAGTGTCCTCGGCAGAGGGTTGTCTGACCCAACTGGCCCAGTCCTCGGGATTCGCGGATGGGCGGCCGAGGAAATAGCCCTGGCCGGCCTGCATCCCCAGCGTCGTGACCATGGCGAGCTCTGCCGCAGTTTCGATTCCCTCGGCCACCAAGGAGGCCCCGATTTCAGCCGCGAAGCCCACCATTGCTGTGCCAAGTGCTTGCCGGGCGGGGTCCGTATGGATCCCTGCAATGACATCCCGGTCGAGCTTAATCAGGTCAGGTGCGAGATTGAGAATGTGCCGCATGGACGCGAACCCGGCGCCGGCATCATCGACCGCGATCCGCAGCCCGGTGCGGCGCAGGGACGCCAAAGCCCCCGCCAGCGGGCCGTACTCTTCGACGGCATGACGCTCTGTGACCTCCAAAACGATCCGCCGGCCCGGGGATTCAGGACCCTCAGCACCCTCGCATCGAGGCACGCATCGGGCGAAAGGTTCACTGCCACGTAGAGATGATCCGGGAGGCCCGTCGCAGCATCCAGCGCCGTCTCAAGGGCCAGGATCTCCAACTCCACGCCGAGCCCGACGGAATCAGCCGCACTGAAATGGGTGTCCGGAGAGTCCGGGGAAATCAGAAAGCGGGTCAGCGCTTCAACCCCGATGACCTGCCCGGATTGGAGCGACCGTATGGGTTGGAATGCCGTTGACAGAAGGCGTTCCGCAATCAGGGTTTCCACCCGCCGCCGGGTCCCATCGACAGGACCATCGTTTGTGGTTCCGGACACGACGGAGCGCGTCGTTCCCTCCAGTCCGAGATACTCCCCTTCCGCGCCGGTACGAGCCCTGGCCGACACGACGACTAGGACCGGGCTTCCGTTACGGTGGCGGAAAACAGTCCGCGTCCCCCACGCCCCGTCCGTGTCCGCCCGGCTCGTCCTGTCCTGGAGCAAACCCTCGAGGTCCTCCGGGTCGATAATCAGACCGAAATGCTGCCCCATGAGCTCCGACGGTCCGTAGCCCACCAGATGCAAACTTTCAGGGCAGCAGTATGTGAACCTGCCCGAAGCATCAATGGCCCAACGCCAAGGCGTGACTTCATCCAGGACCTTGTCCACCGGTTTGCCGGTGCGGGACGCCTCCAGCTTTTCCCTGTACTGCTGGCCGAAGAATCGCCCGCCAGATAGGCCTCAACCGGCACGAACAGCAACGCAATGAGCTCCGGGATCCAATCCCGCCCCCCGGGGGTGACCCAGGGTTCGCTTCCCAGCAGGGAGGGCAATCGAATGATCCCTACGCACAGCACGTCCACAACGAGGACCAACATGAGCCAGCGTCCCGGAACCGATGGACCGCGCAGCCTTCGCAGGGGAAACCCGCCGGACCGGACGTCAGCCGTCTCATGAGCTGGTGCCGCCCCAGCCGCTGGGACTGGCACTTCAGTCTTCATCGCTCAGTCACCGCCGGACGCCGGCGAGCCGGAAGTTGTAGCACCAGAATAAAAGGCAAAGGAACCGACCAAGACACGTCCCACGACCCACAGAAACACCTTGTGCACCATCTCCCCAACCCGGCCGGCCCACACCCTGAGCCGGTTCCTAGAACCATCTGCTTTCTCATCAAAGCACTTACTTACGGCGAGGCACTCTTCGGGGAGTTTTACAGGCTTGGCAATGGGCAGCCAAAGGTCGCTCCGGAACTGAGCCAGTATGAACGGGCAGCGGAACAGCTATGCCCGGAGTGGCGGCGTTGACCGGGGTCCTCGCACCCGGATTGCTCAGATGAAACCGCACGACACGGAGAGCAACGGCGTAGTGGAGCCGGCCAACCAGGTCCCTGCAACTCCGTTCCTACCTGGATAGGGCGCTCCTCTCGCCGCGAGGACTCCAATGCCCAGCTAGACCAGTGGCTGCCCCCGGCCAATGCCCGGCTAGTTCGGCGGACCGGGGCCCGGCCTGCTGAACTGATCCGTCAGGATAGGGCGGCCATGCTGCAGCTGCCGCCGGCGCCCGCGTCCGAATTGGCCCCACCGTTGGTCTGGCACTTCGAATTACTACGGAGACGGGCCCGCAGGCGTTTTGCGGGCGTCGACCGGCCTGTCTCGGCTTGGCCGCCTGCTGGTCAGCGTTCAGTGCCATGACAACAACAGCAAGCTGACTTCGCTCATACCCTCCGAGGGGTCTAAGGGCCCAGTCCTGCTGGCAGCCCGCCCCGAGCATACCGGGTCGGGCTTTCCCAACCTCGCCAGAGGCCTTCCGCCAGTCGCTGATCACCGACGCCTGGACCCCGGACCTCAATCACGCCCGGCCCAGAGGACGCTAGATCCGTTTCGGCACGCTCGTACTGACGCTGGGGCCCGGGAAAACGGACATCGCAACCCTGGTTCGATCCGCTCAGGCACCCTGCCCGCCGCCAGCACCTATGGCGGGCCAGACGACGCCAGCGCTGTTACGAAGCCCCCGTCTGCCGGTCCACTAACTGCAGGTACTTGTTCTCCTGGCCATGTCCTGTCCTGAGCATGGCCACATCCGCGGCTCCGATATTGAAAAGTGTCCTGTGATGAACGCGACCTAGCCCGTCGCGAGAGCCCTCTCAAGCCTCCCCGGATCGCTTCCGCGATCGTGTGTATGCATCGAGTGATACCGCGCCGAGCACGATCACGCCGAGAGCAACTTCCTGCATCGCCTGTGGAAATGCAAGGATGTCGAAGACGTTGTTGATGGTTCCAAAGATCAGGATGCCTACGAGTGTGCGCCACATGGCGCCTTCTCCGCCGAGCAAGGAAGTCCCGCCGATAATGACGATCGCGATCGAGTTGAGCGTGACGTTGACGGCCACGCCTGGCTGTCCGACGCCAATGACCGAGGCCAGGACAATTCCGGCGAGCGCGGCGAGCATCGCCGTCAGCATGTACGTACTTGCCCGGAGTGCGATCACGGGCAGTCCGGCCAGCCGGGCAGCTTCATTATTGCCGCCGATTGCGTAGATTCCTCGGCCGTAGACGGTCTTGGAAAGTGCGAACCATCCTGCCGCGACCAGGACCGCGAGCAGCCAGACGGAGAGGGGTGCTCCCAGGAAGTCCTGGTCCGAGAGGAAATCGTAGCCCCTTGGGGCCATGGAAACCGGTTTGGAGTTCGTGAACAGCAAGGTCAAACCGCTGAATAACGATGAGGTGGCGAGGGTGGCAATGAACGCATTCACTTTCGCCTTCGTGATGAGGAAGGCATTGATCAGACCGAGAAGGCATCCGATCACCAAGGTGATGAGTATCGCGGGCCCCGCAGGCATCATTTGGGAGAGGGTTGCGTAAGAGACTCCGCCGATAGCCAGCACGGAAGCCACCGAAAGGTCGAAACCTCCGGCGATGATAATGAACGTCATTCCTACGGCGATGATGCCCACAGGGGCATTCTGGCTGAGTATGTTGACGAGGTTTCCTGGGTTAAGGAAGCGGGGGTTGAGGATGATCGCCGTAATGACGAGGAGAATGAGCACCCATACCATCCCGAGGTTCGTGGCTCTCTCCCTTAGGTTGAGTCTCCTAACTGGCGTCGCACCAGGAGTGATGGTGTTTTCGGGGGTGGTGTTTCTGTCCGTGGTGGTGCTCATGCGTTTTCCTTCAATCCGAATGCGGCTTTCAGTACGTCTTCCATTGCGATCTGCTGATCGCCGTTTCGCTCTATCAGACCCATGCTTTGGCCCTTAGCGACGACGAGCACCCGGTCGGATACCGCCAGTACTTCCTCGAGCTCGGATGAGACCACGATGATGCCGATGCCATCAGCGGCCATTACCCGTAAGGTCTCGAGGAGCTCCCCCTTCGCGCCGATGTCTATGCCGCGTGTGGGCTCGTCGGCGAGGAGTACTCGCGGACGGTCGTACAACCACCGTGCCATCAACAGCTTCTGTTGGTTGCCGCCGGAGAATCTGTCGCTTCGTTCACCAAGACGACTTACTGGAAAGTCCAGCTTTGAGGCCGCCTCGGTGACCATTGCACGGAGTTTCCTTCTTCCAATCACTCCACCGGATGAGGCGGAGGCAAGGTTGGACAGTGCGATGTTGTCCGCGGCGCTGCGGGGCATGACCAGCCCCTGTCCTTTACGGTCCTCCGGGATCAACCCGATGCCCAGCTTCCGCGCGGCGCGGACGGTTCGCGGCCAGGGGGACTCCGCGCCTGATAAGCGGATGGTTCCTCGCGCCGTGGGTTCCGCGCCAGCGAGGGCCCTCAGCAATGTCGAGCGTCCTGAACCTACAAGACCGGCGATGCCAAGGATCTCCCCCGGCTTCACTTCCAGGTCAATGTTCTCGATTACGCCCGGCACTGTGAGACCGACCACTTCAAGGACGGGTGCGAGGCCCGGCTCAATGGATCGTGTGGGTGTATCGACCGGCTTGTCCATGAGGACACGGCCAAGGGTCTGGTCTCCTCGCTGCTCGCCGAGCATTGCGCGCACGAGTTCGGCCCGGGATTTCTCTCCCCGCCTGCTCGTGGTGATGGCTCGGCCATTTCGGAAAACCGTTACGCGGTCCGCGAGCCGTTCGATTTCGTCGAAGTTGTGGCTCACGATCACGATGGTGACGCCGCGCTTGCGTAGTCCTTCGATCGCCTTATAGAGCGCTTCCCGTTCCTCGACAGCAAGCGAAGCGCTCGGTTCATCGAAGAGGATGACGCGGGGTTCGATCACGAGCGACCGCATGATCTCGAGCAACTGCTGCTCAGCCACCGAGAGGGTACCCACGGGCACCCCAGCAGGAACGGCATGAACCTCCAGCTCGGCGCACAACTGGACGTATCTCCGACGCATCTCGCGGCTGGAAAGAACGCCGAACCGGGAAAGTGCGGATCCAAGGAAAACATTCGCCGCTGCATCCAGATGCGGGACGATCGTGAGTTCCTGATAGATAGCAGAGACGCCGCTCCGCCGAGCTCCGCGAAGGTTCCCCGGTTCGAGCGGTTCACCGAAGACTTCGACGGCACCCCCGTCGAAATCGACGCGGCCGGCGATTGCGCCCAACGCGGTGGACTTGCCGGCTCCGTTCTCGCCGATCAGTGCGTGCACTGTTCCTTGATGGATCTCGACGTCCACCTCGATCAAAGCGCGGGTGGCACCATAGGTCTTCGACACCGCCTTAAGAGCGACGGCGACAGCCGGTTCCGATTGTGAAGGCTGCATTGCCTGGACTTCTTTCTGTACTGGGCTGGGGCGACTTTTTAGTGAACGCCGCCGCAGCCCTGAGTCTGGGTGACCTGCGGCTTAGCGGAGCTCTGCGGGCAGTTGGGAGAACGTTTCTTTCGTGACCGTAAAGGGGCTCTTGGCAGTGCCAATGAGCGAGTCATCCACAAACCGAGTGCCGGCGTCTCCGCGTTGCGCAGCGGCGATAGACTCGAGGTTCACCTTTATCCCGTTGTATGGGAAGAGCAGCGTCGAAAGCTGGACGTTCCCTGCCTGAATTTGTTCGATCTGGAACTTCCCGAAGCCCTGATCCACAATGTGAACCTTTCCTGCAAGCCCGGCTTTGTCTACGGCCTGGATGACGCCCTGTGTGATGTCGGGCGAGGACGCAGACACTACGAGGGTGGTGTCCGGATGGCCCTGCAGGTAGGTTTGCGTCTTGTTGTACGCGTCAGTCGTCGTCCAGTCGGTGTAGATCGATTCAACGGTGTAGTCGGCGTTGTCCTCAGCGAGTTTTCTCATTGCGGCTTCTATGACACGCGTCTGCTGATTAGTCCCCGGACCCAGTAAAGCCACGACTTTTTGCTTGCCTGGGTTTGCCTTTGCCGCGGCGGCTAACCAGCCGTCGACGTAATCGCGGGTGTTGTTGCTGCCCACGAAGTTGAACGTGCCCGGTGACCAGACCTCGTCAATCGACTTACCGGCCAAATTCTTTCCGTCATCACACAGTGGCGCCCCTGAAATCGACGTAAGGATGTTCGCCTTTGGGAAATCTTCGGTAAGGAGCTTGCAGCCCATCACGCCGTCGAGGGCCATTACGACCGCGGCGTCATAGTCCCCCGATTTAAGAACTGTCTGCATCTGATTGAACTGCTTGTTCGGATCGTAACCTCCGTCGAACAAGGTCATGTCCATGCCCAGCTTCGCTGCAGTCTCCTTTGCCGCTCGCTCCTGCGCCTCTCCAAATGCGTTGGCCACACCGGGGATGAAGACTGCGACCTTGATGCCTGGGCTGGTCTTCAGG
>NZ_JBFTHK010000183.1:0-8316 GCF_056394205.1 Arthrobacter sp. 10T413_2
GTTCCAAACCAAGGTGGTACAGGAGCAAAGTGTTCTCGTGACCCTGGGGTATAGCTTCGGCGATGAGCACGTCAACAACATCATCTATCAGGCCCTCACCATMCCCACCTTCAGACTGGTGATCTTCGCCAAACCTGAGTTGGGTACTGAAATCTCGAATGAGCACGTAAGGAAGCTTCAGGACCTGAAGGATCCACGCATCTGGGTCATCGGGACCGAAGACTCGAACTCGACGTGGAAAGCTCATTACTTCAATCAATTCGTCGCAGACATCATGCCTTCGGGCGACAACGACCCCGCCGAGAAGGCCATCGGCAACGTGATGGATCTCTTCGCTTCCTTCCAAAAGGGTGGCAACGATGGCGACAACTGATGCACGTCGCAGGCGACTTGGGACGATTGTTGACGTGAACGCCGAGCGGTTTAGGGTGGAGATGACCGAGGCGGCCGACGGATATACGCTGGTCGGCTTCGATKACCAGCACTACGTGGCGCGCATCGGCTCCCTTGTCCTGATTCCGCTAACAAACCTCTACGTGGTCGCCGAAGTCACAGGGCTGCAAGAGCGTCCCGACGCTGGACCGGTTTCAAGTGCCTCGAAATCGATGGAAGACATTACCCAGGTCTCATCACGCCAACTCTCCCTCACGCCTCTTGGCAGCCTTCCGTTCGATGAGACCGAAAATTTCTCCTTCGGCGTTTCGGAGTTCCCTCCTCTATATGCAGACGTTCTGCACGTCGAAAACCGGGACCTTGACCGAATTCTCAACGTGGCGAACCAAGAAATCGCGATTCCATATTCTTCTCCGGAAGCGACGAAGCTTAGAAGCCTCACGATTGGTACCTCGGTCGTGTTCAACGACTATGAGGTCAAGATCCGGATCAATGAGTTCTTCGGCGCCCACTCCGCCATCCTTGGTAACACAGGCAGTGGAAAGTCATGCACTATTGCCAGCCTCTTGCAGGCATCACTTGGTAAAAAGACCCAGGCTCCGGCAGGCGGAAGCACTTTCATCCTGTTCGATACCAACGGCGAATACCGCCGGGCTTTATCAGAGCTCCCCGATCCGATCCACCGCACATATGCTCGAATTTCCCACCGACAAGCAGCGCCCCTCGAGCCGACCGATCAGGTCAACGAACGAGAAGAGTCGCAGGAGTTCCGGCTCCCGCATTGGCTCCTCACGCCCGAGGAATGGGAGCTCTTACTTCAGACGAGTGATCGTGTTCAACGCCCGGTGCTGCGCAACGCCCTGGGACTGACCTCGTTGTTTGCTGAAGACACAGCTGGGGACTTGAAGGATCTCAAGAACCACATTCTGGCTTCCTGTCTCCAACATCTGCTGCGTGACACTGAGAATCACACCTCAGCCAAACACCGCATGCGCTCCCTCCTTAACGTGTACGGATCGGATGAGATTTCCGTCAACGGTGTTATGCACAACAGGCAAGTCCGTTACGGTCTTTTTGATGATAGGGACATCGCAGATATTGAGAGTACGCTGAAGTCATTCATACTGCAGGATGCGGAGATTCCGGCGTACCGGCAAAATCCTTTCAAGTTCTCAGACCTTGAAACTGCCCTTGACATGGCAATCCTTTACGAAGAGAGCCATGGAAACAGCCGGGTCCGCGATTACTGCTCAACACTTCTCACCCGGGTCAAAGCTCTTCAATCGCGCGACGAATTTGAGTTCCTGCGAGCTGATCCGGGCCAGGACCTGGTTAGCGATTCTCGTGATAGTTTCGTTGACAACATTCTCGGCATCGGCCGGAACGGAACTCACCTGATCAAGCGCGCTCAGGTATTCATCCTTGATCTCAKCACCGTAGACGACGAGGTGGTAGAGGTCGTGTCTTCCGTCGTTACCAGGCTCGTGTTCGACTGTCTCCGACGAAGCAGCATCAKAAACGCGTACCCCGTGAATCTKGTTCTCGAAGAAGCACATCGATACGTTCCGAGCCAGCCGGCCTCCGCAAGCACTCTCGACGCTACGAAAATTTTCGAGCGTGTGGCCAAGGAGGGGAGGAAGTATGGGCTCTTCCTTATCCTCTCTTCGCAGCGGCCGAGTGAACTGTCTGGAACGGTCCTGTCCCAGTGCTCGAACTACATGATCCATCGCATTCAGAATCCTGAGGATCTTCACCACATACGACGGATGACTCCGTTCATATCGGAATCGGTACTCAATAGGCTGGCCTCCCTGCCGAAGCAGCACGCACTGGTGTTCGGAACGTCGGTTAGTATTCCCACTACTTGCAAGATCCGAACTGCTTCTCCGCTGCCACACAGTGATGACTCGGATGTAAGCACCTACTGGTACAGATCGCCAGGCGAAGTCACTGCTCTGCCTGTTTAGGGAGACCGATGCGACGCCGGCTCAGCCACTACGGGGTGCAACCAGGACGGTTCAACAGTAGACACTCCGCCGTGGCTGAGCTCTCACTGTGGCTAGTCGGCTGCGTTTTCCCGCCAATCTCTGGATGCGGGTGCAGGACGCCGCTGATGGTCAGAACCCGGCGTCGTTATCAAGCTTGGTCATAAGCCCCTGGCCACCGTTTTTAATCGTTGCGACGGATTCGTACCAGACCGATCGGACCTAGTCCCTGAAGAACGCGGGGTCGTTTCGGTGCTGTTCCTGAGTGAAATAGTCTTGAGGTCACGGTAGGTGTTGGCTTGGGGGACGACGGCTCAATCCCAAAACGAAGGAACCCCATTGGCCCGCAAAATTCACGTCCAGCTGATCGATGACATTTCAGGTGAGAATGCTCAGGAAACCCTCCGCTTCTCCCTCGATCGCGTCGAGTACGAAATCGATCTGGCGGAGGAAAACGCTGCCGGATTGCGTGCGGCACTAGCGCCGTTCATCGCCCGCGGACGGCGCGTCCGTGGCGCCTCCGGGAACCGGACTGCGGGTGCAACAACAACCAGCAGGCAAGAGACGCAAAAGATTCGTGAGTGGGCCCTGGCCAACGGGTACAACCCCAGCTCCCGGGGGCGCATCAGCCAGGACATCAGGGAAGCCTACGAGCACGCGCACTAACCAGTTCACGCGGCCTACGGGACAAGCGTTTTGCGGGCGGGGTATATGCGAATCCAGGGTCCCAGCATCTGTATGGGATTTTTCGCGGCGGGGGAGCGGGCCGAGGGTGTCGCGGTGGGGGACCGGCTAACGGGCGCCTCGGACGCCCTTATTGCGGATCGTTCGCACTAGCTATTCCTGGGTTCGCCCGACGACCTCTGCCAAAAACTTAACTCAAGGTTCGGACACCTACCTTGCGCGAACGCCCTGGTCCGTTGGCCAGAAACCCGGTGGGAAGACCCACTCCGGGCCTACTAATTCTTCCGTCGGCCGAAGCCCCATCCAAGCGCTAATGGCCCTCCGTCGGCTCACAGGAGCACGACAGGTTCCGTCTGTAACGTCCTCCTGGTGGATGTACAACCGCAACCCATCGCAGCGACGGATGATGTGCCGAGCTGGCAAGTCACCACGAAACGGGCAAAAGCGGAGACCGTGGCCATCTTCGCCGTCTTCGCTGTCTACGCGGCCTTCCTCCTAAGATTGCTTCTGTTCTCTCGCGCACCGGGTTCGGAGAGATCGATCAATCTCATCCCGTTCGCGAGTATCGCGGAATATGTGTCCAGCCACTCTTCCGGGACCGCGAGAGTGGCATTCGCCAACGTCGTCGGGAACATCCTGATCTTCATCCCGCTTGGAGTCTACGTATCGTGGCTCCGACATCGGGCGGCCGCATGGCTGACCATGCTCACGGTCGCCTCGGTCAGCGTCGCTGTAGAGATCATCCAGGGCGTGTTTGCGGTTGGAGCATCGGACATCGATGACGTGATCCTGAACTGCGTCGGAGGAATCATGGGAATCCTCACATTCAGGCTGCTTTCCGTGGTCCTGCGTAACCAATCCCTAGTGCGGACCGCGATGGCCGTGTGGTCACTGCTTGCGCTGCCCGTCTGGTGCTACTTCCTCTTCGTCGTCCKACTACACATTTGAGCACACCCACCATCCTCTGCCTCACAGCAGATCGACCACCCAGAGGCCAACCAGATCCGCAGGGAGCTGTGGGTGCGGTCGAAGATCGTCCCGGGCGCCACCGACGTCGGGCGCGAGCAGGCGTACCCAGCGACGCTTGTGTAAGCCTTTGGTCTGTCGTTGGAGGGGAATCAGGCTAGGTTTTCAATCATGAATGCTAAAACGCGGAAGCCGTGGTTCCGACCAATMAAGGCCAACCCTGKCTGGCATCCCGGTTCGTTGCAGGGCGGGGCTGACCAGTGGGGTCATCGTCGCTGCGATGGTTACCGTTGTCGTGCTGTTCAGAACTGGGGTGCTGTGATGCGGATGTCATCGTGAGCGGCTTCCTTGCCTGGGTCGCGGGTTCGGGCATAGTGCAGGGTCTGATCATGGGCCTAACCTTCGCGTACCTGACCACCGTCCTGGTCTTGAACGCCGTGGCGAAGACGGAGACGAAGACCGTCAATGGCTGGAGTGCTATTCGCAAAGCTGGCCATCCAGGCAACGGACTACTGGTTCGTGCGGCCTTGCAGAAGGCGCTCCCGGTTGTCAACGTGTTTGAAGAGGCCGCCTACTGGACAGCGACCAGGGATGACGCGGGGAAGCGTCTGAGTGGGGAGCATGCGTATCGCCTTCATTTCTCGGTAGGTCAGCTTCCACCGAATGATGCCTTCTGGTCGCTTACCGCGACGGACACCGTCGGCTATATGGTCAACGCCCCAACCGGGCGGGCAAGCGTGAATGACMACTCTGGTCTCGTGACGAACGCCGACGGCTCAGTCGACATTCTGCTCCAACCGAATCAGCCATCMGGTGCGGTGCAGAACTGGGTAGCGACACCGCCCGGCCGGTTCAAGCTCATGCTCCGCGCCTATCTACCCGGAGCGGCCATCGTAGACGGCCGGTACGAGGTTCCGCCGGTCGTACGGGTGGAGTCATGAATCGCCTGATCCTGAAATACGCCACTCCGGTGACGATCGCCATCCTGGCAATCTTCGCGTGGGTCACCTATAGGCGAATCGGGGCCGGCGGTTTGGGCTCGATCATGCTGCTGGTAGGGACAACTGTGGCCATCTGGGTAATCGGTACGTTCGTCTTCATCTTCTTCTGGCCGCGGATCACAGTGKGCGGCTTCAAACGAATATTTKTCCGGCGCGGGCTGGGTGGCGGGCCGATCCCTGTGAACACGATTTATGCCGTGCCARAGAGCCCGTCCCAGTCCGCGTTGTCCGGCAGTGTCATCGCGACCGGCACCGACGACGTCCTGTATTTTGGCGGTTGGTTGGATGTCAACGCCGGACCACAAGTGCTGCATGTGCCCGAGATGGAACAGCGCTATTACAGCGTGCAGTTMACCGACCCGATCAGCGGCGCMAACTTTGCCTATGTGGGCAAACGCACCACTGGAACCGCTAACGGCGACTTCCTCCTCTGCGCACCCACATGGCACGGCGATACGCCACGCGGCATGACCCGGATCAACGTCCCCCACCACGCCGCCCTGCTGATCGGTCGGGTCTTCGTCGCCAACGAAGATGACCGCCACACCGCATGCGAACTCGCGAAGCTGATCCAGCTCACGCCAGCAAAAAGAGCGTGAGCATCCGCGAAACCCGATCACACCACGCCCCCGGAACCCGCCACCCACAAGGCGCCCGGTCACGGATCCCTTAGCGTGCATGCTCGAGGGGCCTGAACGCGCTGATGTTCTACGAGAGGGGGTACATACGCGCTGTACCTACCACCGCTGCAATAGGAACCGCAGCGGTCAGGCAAAATCCCTGAAGACACCGTCGTCGTCGGTGCTTTCCGCGAATTCCGCCCAGTCCATGTTCGCGATGTTCAGGTTATTTTCGACTCCCCAGAGTTCGCGCGTCAYGCATCGGAACGGCTGGTGCGTCTCGTTGCTCAGATCGATGACCCGAACCGGATGCCCGGGTTCAAGCGCGGGACTGTCTTCCATGAACAAGACCGATACATGTTCATCACTCGCTTGGGCTGCCTGGCGAACTTGCTCCCAGTCGACCCCTTCCCACCCAATGTCATCAACGACCGTGACGTAGGCGCGAAAGCCATCTTCATTCTTGCTGAGCACAGTGGAAAGTGCGTCCGCCCAAGCCTGTTCATTGTCGAAAGCTGTGCGCACCAGGAGGGAGGACTGTGTGCTTGGAAGTATCAACATGCGGTCATAGAAGCACACTTAGGGCGTACCGATCTCGGACGCGCCGCGATTATCGGTGCCGGACCCAGGTCATAAACGGTGCGCAGCAGGTTATGACAGCCAACATTCACCGGCATTGKGTTTTGATGTGCGGCTTTCGACCACCCTGCGCCTCCTCGGCCGGTTCAGCTGACCCCGCCATTAACCGTCGATCTTGACCTGGGCTTCCTGCCCTGACGCCCAGGCGTGGGCGTTCCGATTCGGCGGAGTAGTGTCGGTGCCAGGCGGTGCGACCGCCCACTGCTTCCGACTGATAGGGGAAGGCAATGACTGGGAAATATGTGGCCACTTCAACGATTATGATCGAGGCGCCAACAAGCCGTGTATGGTCCGTACTCACCGACCGTGACGCAATMGAAGAGTTCATGTTCGGCACGAAGGTCGTGACCKACTGGACAATCGGCGGCCCGATCGTCTGGCGAGGCGTTTGGGAAGGCAAGGAATATGAGGACAAGGGCACTATCCTCGAATTTGAACCCGGCCGACGACTCGTGAACACGCATTTCAGCCCGCTGGGCGGCCACGAGGACAAGCCCGAGAATTACCACACCCTCACGTGGACTCTGGAGGGCGGGACCGGCACGACGAATCTGACGCTCTCACAGGACAACAACGCAACCGCCGAGGAAGCTCAGCACTCGAAGGGCATGTKGGACATCCTTGTGGCAGATGTTAAGGCAATCGCCGAGCGAGAATAGACCATACTCCGGCGCCGCTKAGACTTCCGCCTKAGCAACTTCAGCCCTCCGGTTCCGCACCGCCCTCAAACGCTCCCCGTTCGGGACATCACTTCGCCGAAYCTCGGCGGGGCGGCTGTCMGGTCACGGGCGATGACGAGCGGGCTGCCGCTCACGGCAACCCAACAGGTAGACGCCGAAGGCATAGCTGCCCAGGGCAATGGCCAAGAGCGAGGCCATGATCATTGAGCTGAAGTCCTCACCGTAATTKAGGAAGCTGCCACCATTGAAACCGGCTCCTAGCACGCAGACGAAACCCACTGCCGTCGTCGTTACAGCCGCACGGTCGTGGCTGCCAATCGCCTGGAGAAGKGCAGCCAGAGAGCCAATGACAGGAAGCAGGCCCAGCCCCGCGTGCAGAGTGAGCCACAGACCCCCACCCTCCGTGACGGCCCAACCCAGGCTCTGCACGACCCCGCTGAAGTACTCCGGCGGGTTGGCGCCGGGATGCGATTCAGGGATCTTGACGAAGAGGTTGACKACCGTGCCCAAGAGGTACTGGACCAGAAGGGCGATGACGAGCCCGAATTCTGTTCGGAGCACGAAATCTCGGCGGCGTACCCCCGCGCGAGGTTCCACATCGAGGCTCTGTCCCGCCTCGTAATCTTCCGCCACAGTGACCTCCGGTTCAGGACGATGGCAGCGATCATACGGCACCAGGGAAAGCCGGTCCCCTGAGCCGCTGAAGGCTCGCCTTGCAGGCTCCCGTGCAAAAATGCTGGCATGCCCTCCCCGCAGTCACTGAGCGAAGCTGATCGCCGCCTGGTCGCAACGTGGGCGGCGGATTGTGCGGAGCGAGTCCTGGCCCTGTTCGAGACGGAGGCTCCAACGGACGGGCGACCACGTGATGCCATCGCTCGTACTCGGGCGTTTGCTAAGGGTGAACTTGATACCGCCGGACAGATTCGACTGCGCTTCATTGCTGGTCGGGCCGCGCATGCAGTGCGCTCTCCCGCGGCTGTGGCGGCCGCCCGGGCTGCTGGACAAGCTGCCGGCGTCGCTCACATGGGCGCACATGCTCTCGGCGCAGCCGCCTACGCCGCGAAAGCGGCCGGGTTGGCCACTCCGGATCAAGCCACGGCCATCTCCGACGAGATCTCCTGGCAACTCGAGCACATGAATGCGCAAGTGAGGGCAGCGCTTCAGCAGTTGCCACCACTTGGTGAGGACTCCGCGGGCCCGCTCGGTTCCGGACTTCTCGCGTCGGGCATCCTTGGGTCAATCATCCGGAAGATTCAGGCCGCTATAGACACGTCGCCAACGACCGGGCGCAGTCAAAGGTGACTGTCGGCACTCCCCCGGTTTTGTCAGCGCTGGTCGAAACGTGAGC
>NZ_JBFTHK010000184.1:0-8289 GCF_056394205.1 Arthrobacter sp. 10T413_2
GAAGATCGCCTGCGACGCCGACATCATCCCCGTCCTGCTCGGGGGTGAGGGACGGATCCTGGACATCGGCCGGGCCTCCCGGCTCTTCCCGCCCCACCTCCGCCAAGCCCTCATCGCCCGGGACCTCGGCTGCGCCTTTCCCGGCTGCACCATCCCCGCGCCCTGGTGCGAAGCCCACCACATCACGTACTGGTCCCGCGGCGGAACCACGGGCACGGAAAACGGCACCCTGCTCTGTTCCCATCACCACCACCTGATCCACAAAGAAGCGTGGACCATCCAGGTCCGGACCGGGGTTCCCTGGTTCATCCCGCCACCCCACATCGACCCCGGCCAGAAACCCCGCCGCAACCACTACTTCACACCCGCCCCACTCACCCAGGCGGCATGACCGCGGTCCGGACAGTGACACCGCAGCACCTMAACGCGGCMTATGGCGGCAGCCCGGTCAGTGGCGGCGTCATCCGGGCCAACATGCCAGCCGTGTCATGACGGACCCGGCGGTGACAGCGCGATCCGGGCCAACGTGCCAGCCGCGTGGACCAGATAAGGACGGCGTGTTCCGGGCGGCGAATGCGGCTCCTAATGACGGCCGCATAACTGAGTCTMGCCATGTGGCCAGTGAACATGACCAGGACTTACGACAGAGGCCCGGGCAGAGACGGCGGCTMCTCACGACGGCCGTACGACCGAGTCCATTCCCCACCGGTGCCAGGGAACCTGACGACGGCCTACGACCGAGGCCCGGCTGGCGACGGCGGCTCCTCAMGACGGCTGTACGACGGAGTCCATTCCCCACCGGTGCCAGGGAACCTGACGACGGCCTACGACCGAGGCCCGGCTGGCGACGGCGGCTGCTCAAGACGGCCGTACGACGGAGTCCATTCCCCATCGGTGCCAGGGAACCTGACGACGGCCTACGACCGAGGCCCGGCTGGCGACGGCGGCTGCTCAAGACGGCCGCATAACCGGAGCCCGGGGGACGGAAAGCGCGGCGTCGCCTCAACTAGGTCCGGTTGTGTCTACCTCGTCGTTGCCGGGTYAGGGAGGGCTGGGTTCGGCGTCGGCCCGTTTCGTTGTTCTACAGGGGGACGAAGTACGGTTAAGAGGTGCTGAAAACTGCCCTCAAACCCCGCTGGATCGCAGGACTCGTGTTCGCGATCGCCATTTCAGGGGTCTTTGTGCTGCTGAGCCAGTGGCAGTTTGGCCGCTCAACACAACCCGAAGCCCCGGTCTCCACCACAACCGAGGAAACTCGCCAGCTTACGTCGGTCCTGCAGCCGGGCGGATTTTTCCCTGGTTCGGTGGCTGATCAGATGGTCTCGGCCACCGGAAGTTATGACCCCCAGAAGCAGGTCCTCGTCCCGGGGCGACTGAATGACGGGGCCAAGGGCTACTGGATCGTGTCCGCCTTCGCTGTCAAGGATGCTCCTGTCCTGAAGGGCGGCGGGGCCACACCGCAGACCTGGATTCCGGTCGCCCGCGGCTGGATCGCGGATCCCTCTGACGCCGTCGCGCCGCCGTCGGGCACCATCGTACTGACGGGGCGGCTATTGCCGTCCGAGTCTCCGCTGGCGACTACCGACCCCGGACCCGGCCGCGCGAGTGCCGTTTCGGTCGCCGAGCTCATCAACGACTGGAACGTCAGCAGCTACCCKGGATTTGTCGCGGCGAAGACTGAACTCTCCGGCAGCGCCGACGTCGGTGCGCTGGCCACCGGAGGCGACGTCAAGCCCCTCCTGATTGGCCCGCAACCGCCTGCGCAGCAGGTCAACTGGCTAAACCTGTTCTATTCCGTGGAATGGGTGGTCTTTGCCGGGTTCGCGTTGTTCATCTGGTGGCGTCTGGTCAAAGACGACTACCGCCGCGACCTCGAAGACGCCCTTGACGCGGAATCCGTCCCGGCATCAGGCCCGGAATCGGCCGGGCAACCGGACAGTGATTCTGACGCAGACCCGGCCGAGGAGCCGGTCCAGGAACGGGCCGGACAGGTGCCCGGCACCTCCGAAGACCCGCAGCCGCCGGCAGCTGAAGCGCATCGCACAGCCCCCTATCCCACAGACCCGAGAGTGCAATCATGATCGAGCCCCAACCAGCCATCCAGCCGCAGCCAACCAACGGCACGGGGACAACCGGCAAGAAGCGCCGCTTCGGCGGCACCGAGGCCCAAATCCGGTCCGCCCTGAAGTTCTACAAAGTGCTCGCCTACTTGACGGGCTCGATGCTGCTCCTGCTGTGCGCCGAGCTGATCGCCCGGTACGGCTTCGGGCAGTACCTCTACGTCGGGGGCACCGACGCCGTCACCGGCCAGCCGTTCGGCCTGGGTTTCGCCGACGCCGAGCCGCCAGGAGTGATCGGGGGCGTCAACCTCTCCATCACGGTGCTGATCGTGCACGGCTGGATGTACGTCGTGTACCTGATTTCCAACTTCCGGCTGTGGTCGCTCATGCGCTGGCCGTTCAGCAAACTGGTGATCCTGGCTCTCGGCGGCGTCGTGCCGTTCCTGTCCTTCTTCGTCGAAAAGAAGTTCCACGCAGAGGTCGAGGCCGAACTCGCGGCGAATCCGCAGGCTTCCCAGCGCTACTGAGCCGGGGAACGCCGCTAACGGCGGCAGCCGCCGTCGGGCGTGTGAGTTCGCTTACCCGGGGCGTGATTCGAGGCCCACAGCGGCTTCTCAATGTGCGGGCGGGTAGCGGCGCAAAGTAGGCTAGTGGGGTGACTACTCCCACTGCATCCCAGACGTCCCACAGGCCGGTTCTGGTTGTTGACTACGGTGCCCAGTACGCGCAGCTGATTGCCCGCCGCGTCCGGGAAGCGAATGTGTATTCGGAAGTGGTTCCGCATACCTACAGCACCGAGCAACTGCTGGCCAAGAACCCTGCCGCGATCATCCTCTCCGGCGGTCCCGCCAGTGTCTACGCCGACGGCGCCCCCAGCGTCGGCGCCGACCTCTTCGAGGCCGGCGTCCCGGTCTTCGGCATCTGCTACGGCTTCCAGGCCATGGCCAACGCCCTTGGCGGCAAGGTGGCCCAGACGGGACTCCGCGAGTACGGTGCCACCGAGACCACCACGATCGGCGAAGGCCGCTCCATCCTGGCCGGCATGCCGCAGCACCAGAGCACGTGGATGAGCCACGGGGACTCCGTCCACGAAGCTCCCGAGGGCTTTGAGGTACTCGCGACGACGGCAGGCGCCGAGGTAGCAGCGTTCGCCAACGAGGAGAAGTGCCTCTACGGCGTGCAGTGGCACCCCGAGGTGAAGCACTCGGCCTACGGCCAGCAGGTCCTTGAGAACTTCCTGTTCAAGGGCRCCAAGCTGGAACCAAACTGGACTGCCGGCAACATCCTCGAAGAGCAGGTGGACCGGATCCGCGAACAGATCGGCGATGCCCGGGTCATCTGTGGCCTGTCCGGCGGCGTCGACTCAGCAGTGGCTGCCGCCCTGGTGCAGCGCGCGGTCGGCGACCAGCTGACCTGCGTTTTCGTGGACCACGGCCTGCTGCGCGAGGGTGAGGCCGAGCAGGTCGAACGCGACTTCGTGGCCGCAACCGGCGTCAAGCTCTACGTCGCCAACGAGCAGGAGCGCTTCCTGAGCGCCCTGGCCGGTGTCAGCGATCCCGAGACCAAGCGCAAGATCATCGGCCGCGAATTCATCCGCGCCTTCGAGGAAGCCGAACTGGCGATCATCGCCGAGGCAGCGGMGCACGGTGAAAAGATCAAGTTCCTCGTCCAGGGCACCCTGTACCCCGACGTCGTCGAATCCGGCGGCGGCGAAGGTGCAGCCAACATCAAGAGCCACCACAACGTTGGCGGCCTGCCCGAGGACCTGCAGTTTGAACTCGTTGAGCCGCTGCGCGCCTTGTTCAAGGACGAGGTCCGGGCGGTCGGCGCCCAGCTCGGACTCCCGCAGGAAATCGTCGGCCGGCAGCCCTTCCCCGGGCCGGGCCTCGGCATCCGGATCGTCGGCGACGTCACCAAGGAACGTCTCGACCTGCTCCGCAAAGCCGACGCGATCGCCCGCGCCGAGCTGACCGCGGCCGGACTCGACAACGAGGTCTGGCAGATGCCCGTCGTGCTGCTGGCGGACGTCCGCAGCGTGGGCGTCCAGGGCGACGGACGCACCTACGGACACCCGATCGTGCTCCGTCCCGTGTCCTCCGAGGACGCCATGACGGCGGACTGGTCGCGGCTGCCCTACGATCTCCTGGCCCGGATCTCCAACCGGATCACCAATGAGGTGGACGGCGTCAACCGCGTGGTGCTGGACGTGACCAGCAAGCCGCCGGGAACCATCGAGTGGGAATAGCAGTGTGAATGGCCGGCCTTTCGAGGCCGGCCATTTCATTTTGTTTCTGGCAATTCGAGTTGAATTTCGCACTGCCCAGTGTTGCGGCCCCGCAGGTGCCCCTGATTCGGGCTACCCTCGAAGGCATGCCGGTATGGTCCAAGGCGTCCCGCGCGAGCCAGGCAACCGCGAGCACACAAAACGCGGCCATGGAAAGCGCGGACGCAACACAGACACGCGTTGACACGTCAAACGCGCTAAAGGCGAGCCCGCCGCGCTCCGGCATGGAGGAATCCGGCCGGGAGAAATCCAGCCCGGAGAAGTCCGGCATGGAGACATCCAGCACAGAGAAGTCGAGCACAGAAAAGAAGGCAGCAGTGTCAGTTGGTCAAGGCCACCCCGAGGGCTCCGAGGAGTTCAGGAAATGGCTGTCGGGGCTCAAACCCGTCACCGGAGCAGATACGATGCTGCGCTTCACCAAGACGCCCGAAGGCTCGATTGACCTGACCCATGCCMATCCGTCGGGGCTTGCCMAACTCATGGCAGGCCGGCGCACCCGGCTCTCAACCCTGATCCGGGACCGCCAGCAGTACGTGATTGCCGCCAGGGCCTCGCGCAACCTGCGCTCGAAAATCTTCGAACTCGCCAACGACCGCGGCATTGACGCGGGCTATTTCTCCGCCGGCACGGTCGTCTGGACGTCCGCCGTCGGAGGTAAACCGCAGCKAATTTCCGCCCCTGTCATGCTCACCGCCATTTCCCTCACGGTGCGCCCCGGCGAGGATGACTACGAACTGCAACTCACCGAACAGGCGCAGATCAACCCCGCACTGGTCCGGCACCTCAAGTCAGTCCACGGGATCGTCTTTGACGTCAGCGCGGTGACGCGGATGGCCTACAGCACGGCGCGTTATGACCCCCAGCCGGTCCTGGACCGTCTGGGCACGCTGATCCAGCCGATTGCCGGTGCCGAGATAGAGCACAACCTCCTCGTCTCCACGTTTGCCGACCTCTCCGGCAACCTGGATGACCCGTGGATCAACCCGAACAACCCCCTCGTCACCGCCCTGGCCCGGTCCGGTTCCGGCGAACTGGTCGAGGTGCCCGTGCTTGAACCTGGGCGTTTCCCCAGCACGGATGAGCGGKACCCCGCCGATGAGCTTCTGCTGCTCGACGCCGACACAGACCAGCAGTACGTCGTCGACGCYGTTCGGGCGGGCGACTCGCTKGTGGTCAGCAGCCCGCCGGGCACCGGCCAGACCCAAACCGCCATCAACACCATCGGCGCCCTCGTCGACGAGGGCAAAACCGTCCTGGTAGTGGGCGACAGGCGCGCCAGCCTCGCCGAAATCTCCACCCAGCTGGAGAGCCTCGGCCTGGATTCCGTACTGCTGCAGCTCGCCGGCAACGCCAGTCCGCTGCAGCTCAAGGGCCAGCTGGTCCGGGCGATCGTCCGCAACGAGAAGTCGCTCCAACCGCAGCTGAGCAACCTGCACGCCACGCTGACGGGGCACCGGCACGCCCTGATGGACCATGTTGCGTCGCTGCACAACGTCCGGGAACGCTGGGGGTGTTCCCCGTACGAGGCCATGCAGTCGCTGGCCGAACTGACCTCCATCCAGCCGGCGCCGGCCACGACGGTCCGGCTCAAGCGCAGCGTGCTGGATAACATCCGGGACCGCGAGGAGCTCGCCGGAAGGCTCCGCCGCGCTGCCGAGCTCGGCGGTTTCAGCCGTGCGTMGACCACCAGCCCCTGGCACGGAGCACGGCTCCTGACCCGCAAGGAGACGCAGGAAGCGCAGGCGGTTGCACGGTCCGTCGCGGAGAAGCTGCCGCTGCTGCGCGGGCGAATGGACGAGGTGGCAGAACACGCCGAGATCCGTCTCGGCGGGACTTTCGCCKAATGGGGCGAGCAGATCGAACTGCTCGTGGCCGTCCGCGAAAGCCTGGACAAGTTCACTCCCGACATCTTTGACCGCCCCGTCCATGACCTCATCTCGGCCACGGCGCCCTCTGCCTGGCGCCGGGAACGGGGGATCGAGATGCCCTCGATGCAGCGGTCCCGCCTGCGCCGGGTGGCCAAGGAATATGTCCGGCCCGGCGTGCACATCGCGGACCTGCACAGCTCTCTGGTCCTCGTGCAGGAACAGCGCGCCGCGTGGGCCGGTTATGCCACGACGCAGCGGCACCCTGCCGTACCGTCCGGGCTGGCCGAAATCTCCGGCCTCTACCGGGAGCTTGAGTCAGAACTGGCCGAACTGGGCCAGGCAGTCAAGCACACCGCCGCAGGCGGCGATCTGGACCGCGTGCCCTACGCCGATCTCCTGGCCCGCGTCCAGCGACTCGTCGCCGACACCGCGACACTCGAAACCCTCCCGGAGCGTACCCTGTTGGTCGAGAGCATGCGCGAGCACGGGTTGGGCGAGCTGCTCGCCGACCTGGCCGAGCGTGAGGTCCCMGAGGGATCTGTGACCGCAGAACTGGAGCTGGCCTGGTGGCAGTCGGCCTTGGAAGCCATGATTAGCGGCGATGACTACCTCGCCATGTCCGACGGCGACGCCCTGCGCCAGCTGGAAGCGGAGTACCGGCTCGCTGACAACGCGCATATCGCCAGCGGCGCTGCCCGGCTGCGGTGGAACCTGTCCGAGCGCTGGCGCACGGCCATCGAAGCGTACCCGCGCCAGGCCGAGTTGCTGCGCAGTCTGCTGAAGGACGGCAGGGTTACCCTTGCGGCACTCAGCGGCCAGGCTCAGGAGCTGCTGCCCACACTCGTGCCTGTATGGTCCGTCAGCCCGTACCTCATGACGGGCCTCCTGCCGATCGAGCAGACCTTTGATGCCGTAGTGATCCTGGACGCCGAGACAACATCGCTGCAGGCCGTCCTCCCGGCTATCGCCCGGGCCCGGCAGGTCATCGCTTTCGGCGATGAGCAGATCGCCAGCCCACGAACCTTCACCGTGGGGGTCGAACGGCTCGCCGCAGGGGAGAGCTCCTACCAGAGCGTCGAGAGCGCTTACCGTGCGCTGACTGCCGTACTGCCCGTGTGGAACCTGAGGACCGTATACCGCGCGGTCGATGAAGACCTGGTGCGCCAGCTCAGCAAGGGCTATTACGGCGGGGAACTGACACGGCTCCCGGAAGGGCAATCCGCCACAGGCCTCGACCGTGCCCTCAGCGTGGAATACCTTCCGGATGGCACCGGGCTGCCCAGCGCCGACCACGACGGCGTTGAATCGGTGGTTGCCGAGGTGAACCGTGCGGTGGAGCTCGTCTTCGAACACGCCCGGCTCCGTCCCCGGACCTCGCTGGMTGTGGTGACCGGCAGCCTCCGTCACGCCGCCCGGATCGGCGAAGCCATCCGGGCCCAGCTGCCCAACTACCCGATGCTTGGCAGTTTCTTCACGGCAGGGGAGGAATCCTTCCGTGTGGTGGATCTGGAAAGGGCCCAGGGGCTGGTCCGCGACCACGTCATTTTCTCCCCGGGCTATGGGCGGACGCCGCACGGACGTACGCTCCACAGCCTTGGACCGCTCTCCGCCGACGGCGGACGCGCTAAATTCGCCTTGGCGATGACGCGTGCGCGGCGATCACTGCACGTGCTCAGTTGCTTCCGCCCCGAGGACCTCGACGTCAGCCGCCTGAGCCATGGTGCCGTGGATTTCTACGAATTGTTGGACCGCGAGATCGCGGGCAATACGGATCTGGGCAGCCCCGCATCCCGGGCGGCCGCCAGCGAGCAGGCGCTCGGCGCTGATCCGCTTGTGGCAGACCTGGGCGACCGGCTCCGGGCCCGCGGTGCGCGAGTGTGGCACCAGTACGACGGCGTCCTCAACATGGTGGCCGCCGCCGATCCGATGACCACGATTGGCCAGGACGATGCGGAGATTCCCCGTCCTGTGGCGATTGAGTCAGACGGCACCGGCCACTACCGGCGAATGAGCGTCCGCGAACGGAGCCGGCTCCGGCCGCAACTTCTCGAGCGGCTTGGCTGGCGTTATATGCCGC
>NZ_JBFTHK010000185.1:0-8231 GCF_056394205.1 Arthrobacter sp. 10T413_2
GGTCTTCCGCACCCCACATGAGGGCCACCACGTTTGGTTCGGCGGCGATGGCGGCGGCGTTGATGACGCCGACGGCCGTCTCGCAGAGGGCGACGACGCTGTAGCCCTCCAGTTCCTTCAGCTGTGCGGCGTTCTCGGCCTTGGCCAGCATGATGTGCCGGTAGGGCGTGTGCTTGAGGCAGTGCATGTCCTTTTCGAACTCGTCCGTGCCGGCCGGGTTGACCCGGATGATGGTGCGGCTCGGATCCAGTTCCGGAACGTCGCCGGCGGCGCCGAGCTGGGCGAGGATGGCGCCGCGGGCCCGCTGTTTGTCGGCGGGGGCGACGGCGTCCTCGAGGTCCACGATCACGGTGTCGGCGCGCTCGGCGGCTTTTTGGTACCGCTCGGGGCGGTCGGCGGGGYAGAACAGCAGGGCGGGACCMATCAGGAAACTCATGTCTCTATTGTCCCCTTTTGCGCCGCTTCCAGCTCGGCAGCGGCGTGGGCCTCGCGTGTCCACATCAGGCAGCTGCGGGCGGCGAGGGCCACCACGTCGCCGTGCTGGTTGCGCCCGGTGTGCTGCATGGTCACGATGCCCTGGCCGGGGCGGGACGCGGAAAGCCTTTTCGCGGTGACGACCGTCTCCGTGTACAGGGTGTCCCCGTGGTAGAGCGGGCGGGGAAAGGACACGTCCGTCAGGCCGAGCTGGGCGATAATGGTGCCCTGGGTCAGCTGGGGCACGGACTGGCCCACGACGGTGGCCAGGGTGAACATCGAATTCATGAGCCGCTGGCCGAACGGCTGCCCGGCGCTCCAGGCCGCGTCGAGGTGCAGGGCCTGGGTGTTCATCGTCATGGTGGTGAAGAGGACGTTATCCGTCTCGGTGACGGTCCGGCCGGGCCGGTGTGCGTAGACCACGCCCTCTTCCAGCTCATCGAAATAGAGGCCGCGCTGTTCAATCACGCGGGGGCTGCCGGTGCCGGCGCCAGCGTCTGGTGGAGTCRTGCCGGTGTCACTCATACGGTCAGTTCCTGGTCTTCCTCGAAGAGTTCGGCTCCGGTGGCCGCCACGACGTCCTCCACGGTCACGTTCGGCGCCAGTTCGCGCAGCACCAGCCGGGACTGCCCGCCGTCGGTCACGACGTCGATCACGGCGAGGTCGGTGATGATCCGGTCCACGCAGCCTTTGCCGGTCAGCGGCAGCGTGCAGGCGTCMACGATTTTCGGCTTGCCGTTGCGGTCCACGTGATCCATCATCACGATCACCTTTTTGGCACCGAAGACGAGGTCCATGGCGCCGCCCATGCCTTTGACCATTTTCCCGGGGATCATCCAGTTGGCGAGGTCGCCGTTCGCGGCGACTTCCATGGCACCGAGCACGGCGACGTCGACGTGGCCGCCCCGGATCATCCCGAAGGAGGCGGCGGAATCGAAGAACGCGGCGCCCTTGTTGACCGTGACGGTTTCCTTGCCGGCGTTGATCAGGTCCGGATCGACCTGCTCGTCCGCCGGGTACGGCCCGACTCCGAGGATGCCGTTCTCGGAGTGCAGCACCACCTCGACCCCGGCCGGGATGTAGTTCGGGATCAGGGTCGGCATCCCGATGCCGAGGTTGACGTACTGCCCGTTGTGCAGTTCCTGCGCCACCMGGGCGGCCAGTTCATTGCGGGTCCAGCCCTTGCTCTCAATACCGGCAGGATGTTTGAGGGCTGCGGGCCGGTATTCGTGGCGGACGGCTTCGGGACGGGGCGGGGCGCCCTGGGCGTTGTTCGTTTCCACGACTATGCTCCTGCCTGCTCTGGTAACCGTTTTGTTGCGCCGGAGGTGCCGGCGGCAACTGCCACCGTCCGCTTTTCAATGCGCTTTTCGCCGTGCGGGGCCAGCACCACGCGCTGGACGAAGATTCCCGGGACATGGACGTGCTCCGGGTCCAGCTCCCCTGGTTCCACGAGTTCCTCGACCTCGGCGATCGTTATCCTCCCGGCCATCGCGCACAGCGGGTTGAAGTTCATGGCGGTCGCGTGGAAGACGAGGTTGCCGTGCMGGTCACCCTTCCAGGCGTGCACGAGTCCGAAGTCGGGGGTCAGCGATTCCTSCAGCACGTAGTCCGTGCCGTTGAAGCTGCGGACTTCCTTCGGCGCTGAGGCGATCGCGACGTTGCCCCCGGCGTCGTACTTCTGCGGCAGGCCGCCGTCGGACACCTGCGTTCCGACGCCGGCCGGCGTATAGAAGGCGGGAATGCCGGCGCCGCCGGCGCGCAGTTTTTCGRCCAGGGTTCCCTGCGGGGTGAGGACCACCTCCAGTTCGCCGGCGAGGTATTGCCGGGCGAACTCCTTGTTCTCCCCCACGTAGGAACTGGTGGTGCGCCGGATCCGGCCGTCTTTGAGCAGGATCCCGAGGCCCCAGTCGTCCACCCCGCAGTTGTTGCTGACGGTCTCCAGGTTCGTGGCGCCGCCCCGGTGCAGGGCCTCGATGAGGGCGACCGGAATGCCGCACAGCCCGAAACCGCCGACGGCGAGCKAGGCGCCGTCGTGAATGTCCGCGACGGCCTCGGCAGCGCTGGCAACAACTTTGTTGATCATCAGTGATCCTTCCCTCGACGGTTGCGGCCAGCGGGCCGGTCAGAGACCCAGTTCGCGGGCGATCAGCATCAACTGCACCTCCGTGGTGCCCTCGCCGACTTCGAGGATCTTGGAGTCGCGGTAGTGGCGTGCCACGGTGAATTCGTTGATGAAGCCATAGCCGCCGAACACCTGGGTGGCGTCCCGCGCGTTGTCCATGGCTGCCTCGCCTGCGACCATCTTAGCGATGGCCGCCTGCGTCTTGAACGGCTTGCCGGCGAGCATCCTGGCGGCCGCGTCGTAGTAGGCCAGACGGGCGGTGTGGGCCCGTGCTTCCATCCGGGCGATCTTGAACGCGATGGCCTGGTACTTGCCGATGTTCTGCCCGAACGCGCTGCGTTCCTTGGCGTATTTCACGGACTGGTCCACACAGCCCTGGGCCGCGCCCACGGCCAGCGCCGCGATCGCGATCCGGCCCTCGTCCAGGATGGACAGGAAGTTCGCGTAGCCGCGGCCCCGGGTGCCGAGCAGGTTTTCCTCAGGGACATGCACGTTGTCCAGCGTCAGCGGGTGGGTGTCCGAGGCGTTCCAGCCGACCTTGTTGTAAGCCTTCTCCGCTGTGAAACCCGGGGTGTTGGTGGGCACCAGGATGGTGGAGATTTCCTTCTTGATGCTGCCGTCCGGGCGCTCCTCCTGGCCGGTCACCGCCGTGACGGTGACGAGCTTGGTGATGTCCGTGCCGGAGTTGGTGATGAACTCCTTGTTGCCGTTGATGACCCACTCCCCGCCGCCCAGTTTGGCGGTGGTCTTGGTGCCGCCGGCGTCCGAGCCGGCCTCGGGCTCGGTCAGGCCGAAGCCGGCGAGGGCCTTTCCGGAGGCCAGCAGCGGCAGCCACTCCTGTTTCTGGGCGGCGTTGCCGAAGCGGTGGATCGGCATGGCGCCGAGCGACACCCCGGCCTCCAGGGTGATGGCGACGGACTGGTCCACGCGGCCGAGCTGTTCCAGGGCCAGGGCCAGGGCGAAGTAGTCCCCGCCCATGCCGCCGAACTCCTCGGGGAACGGCAATCCGAACAGGCCCATGTCGGCCATCTGGGAGACTACTTCGTAGGGGAAGCTGTGTTCTTCGTCGTGCTTGGCGGACACCGGGGCCACCACTTCGTCGGCGAATTCGCGCACGGTGTCGCTGAGGACCTGGTAGTCCTCGCTGAGGTCAAAACTAGCCATGGGGTGACTCCTTTGTCTGTGTTGCTGTCTAAATACTGTGGCCTGGTATTGAAGCTGTGGCGGCTATTCCGCCGCGCCCATCGCGATGACGGCTTCCTCGATGGTGTCCTCGGCTCGGKAGGATTCGGGCGGGTGGATGGTGGCGAGCACCTGGTCTGCCTTCACGAGGTCCCCGGGCCCGACGCTGATGTGGACGGTGCCGTCCAGGGGTGCCACGAGCTGGTGTTCCATCTTCATGGCCTCCACCGCGAGCAGCACCTGGCCGGCCTCCACGGTGTCGCCGTTGCTGACGGACACGGACACCACGGTCCCGGGCATCGGTGAGCGCACTGCGGGGTCTGCGGCGCCTTCCTCGCGCTCGATCGCGGCCAGCACGCGGGCCAGCCGCGCTTCGCGGGTGAGTACTTCGAGACGGCAGGACCAGCCCTCGTTGCCGAGGAAGATCTCCGTGGGCGTCGCATTGTCCCGAACGTGTCCGGACACCGGCGCGAGCGAGTAGACCAGGGCTTCGCCGCCGAGAACCAACTCTGCGTGGTCCTGGGCGGGAAAACGAAGTGATGCCGTGCGCTGCGCCCCGCCGTCGATACTCACCCTCGCCGTGCCCTGCCCCACCACGCCGGACACCTCTACCGTGGCGACACCGCCGTCGGGCGTTCCCAGGCTGATCCGCCGTGGGGCGCGGGCGCCAAGCCTCCACCCGTCACGGAGGTCCCACGGGCCTTTCCCCGCGGCTTGGGCATCATGTTCCTGCAGAGAAGCGACGTACATGGCGGCGGCAGCCACCTCGAAGTCGYCCGCATGGCGGAAGCTGAACTCCGGCATCCTGCGYTCGATCAGGCCGGTGTCGAGCCGGCCGGCGCGGACGTCGGCGTCGTTGATGAGCAGGCGCAGGTATTCGACGTTGGTGTCGATCCCCAGCGCGGTGTACCCGGCCAGCGCCTCGTCGAGGGTGTCGAGGGCAGCGGCCCGGTTTTCTCCCCACGCGATGACTTTGGAGATCATGGGGTCGTAGCTGGAGGAGATTTCTAGGCCTTCGATCAGCGCCGAATCCACCCGGACGCTGCCTGCTGAACCTGTTGAGTCAGCGGGCAGTTCGTCCAGAAGCACGACCCGCCCGCCGGAGGGCAGGAAGTTCTTTTCCGGGATTTCGGCGTAGACCCGTGCTTCGACCGAGTGGCCGGTGAGGACGACGTCGTCCTGGGTGACGGTGAGTTCCTCGCCCGCGGCGATGCGGACCTGCCATTCGACGAGGTCGATGCCGGTGACCATCTCGGTGACGGGGTGTTCGACCTGCAGCCGCGTGTTCATCTCCATGAAGAAGAACTCGTCCGGGGCGTTGTCCGAGACCAGGAACTCTACCGTGCCGGCACCGGAGTAGTTGACGCTGCGCGCGGCCTGGCAGGCGGCCTTGCCCAGACGGGCCCGGACGTCCGCCCCGTCGGGCAGGGACTCCAGCAACGGCGACGGCGCCTCCTCGATGACCTTCTGGTGCCGGCGCTGCAGCGAGCACTCACGCTCCCCCAGGTAGATCACGTTGCCGTGGTTGTCCGCGAGGACCTGGACCTCGATGTGCCGCGGGGTGGTGACGAGCCGTTCCAGGAACAGGGTGTCATCGCCGAAGGCACTGGCCGCGACCCGCCGGGCGGTGGCCAGCGTKGCTTGGAGGTCCTCGGGCCGTTCCACGATGTGCATGCCCTTGCCGCCGCCGCCGGCGGAGGGTTTGATCAGCAGCGGGAAGCCGACGCCGGCCGCGGCCCCGATCAGCTGCGCGTCGCTCATGCCCGGTTCGGCGATGCCGGGGACCACGGGGACGCCGTAGCCGGTGACGTGGTTCTTGGAGCGGATCTTGTCGCCCATGACGTTCAGGGATTCGACGCCTGGGCCGATGAACGTGATCCCGGCGTCCGCCAGGGCACGCGCGAAGTCGACGTTCTMGCTCAGGAAGCCGTAGCCCGGATGCACGGCCTCGGCGCCCGTGTCGCGGCAGGCCTGGACGATGGCCTCKATTTTCAGGTAGCTCTCGGTCGCGGCGGCCGGGCCGATCCTGACCGCGACGTCGGCCTCCCGCACGTGCCGGGCGCCGGCGTCGGCGTCGCTGTACACGGCGACCGAAMGGATTCCCAGGGCGCGCAGGGTCCGGATCACGCGGCAGGCGATCTCGCCCCGGTTGGCGACGAGCACGGTGCCGAACAGGGGTTTGAGGGCCCGGGGCTTGGGCGATGTCGAAGTACTGGTCATTGCTGGCTCACATCCGGAACAGGCCGAAGGAGGTCTCCGGCAGCGGGGTGCGGGAGACGACGTCGAGCGCCAGTCCCAGGACGGTGCGGGTGTCCGCGGGGTCGATCACGCCGTCGTCCCAGAGGCGGGCGGTGGAGTAGTAGGGGCTGCCCTGGTCCTCGTACTGCTGTTTGATCGGGGCCTTGAACGCTTCCTCGTCCGCGGCGGACCATTCCTCGCCGCGGGCCTCGTACTGGTCCCGCTTCACCGTGGCGAGCACGCTGGAGGCCTGGTTACCGCCCATCACCGAGATCCGCKACGCCGGCCACATCCACAGGAACCGCGGCGAGTACGCCCGGCCGCACATCGAATAGTTGCMGGCGCCAAAGGACCCGCCGATCACCACGGTCAGCTTCGGGACCCGGGCGGTCGCGACGGCGGTGACCATCTTCGCGCCGTTCTTGGCGATGCCGCCCTGCTCGTAGTCCTTGCCGACCATAAAGCCGGAGAGGTTCTGCAGGAAGAGCAGCGGGATGCCGCGCTGGTCACAGAGTTCGATGAAGTGGGCGCCCTTGAGCGAGGATTCGCTGAACAGCACGCCGTTGTTCGCCACGATCCCCACCGGGTGGCCGTGCAGCTTCGCGAAGCCGGTGACCAGGGTGGTGCCGTAGTTCTTCTTGAACTCGTGGAACCGGCTGCCGTCCACCAGCCGGGCGATGACCTCGCGGACGTCGTACTGGGCGTTGACGTCCGTGGGGACCGCGCCGTAGAGCTCCTCCGGGTCCGCAACAGGCTCGACGACGGTGTCGACGTCCCAGACCGGGCCGGCCGGCCGCGGCAGGGTGGAGACAATGTCGCGGACGATCTGCAGGGCATGCTCATCGTTTTCGGCCAGATGGTCGGTGACCCCGGAAATCTTCGAGTGGACGTCCCCGCCGCCGAGCTCCTCCGCCGTGACGATCTCGCCGATCGCGGCCTTCACCAGCGGCGGGCCGCCCAGGAAGATGGTGCCCTGGTTCCGGACGATCACGGTCTCATCGCTCATGGCCGGCACGTAGGCGCCCCCTGCGGTGCAGGAGCCCATCACGGAGGCGATCTGCGGGATCTTCGCCGCGGACATCTTCGCCTGGTTGAAGAAGATCCGGCCGAAGTGCTCCTTGTCCGGGAAGACCTCGTCCTGCTTGGGCAGGAACGCACCCCCCGAATCCACCAGGTAGATGCACGGCAGCCGGTTMTCGAGCGCGATTTCCTGCGCCCGGAGGTGCTTCTTCACCGTCATCGGATAATACGTGCCGCCCTTGACCGTGGCGTCGTTCGAAATGACCAGGACCTGCCGGCCGTGGACCAGGCCGATCCCGGCAATCACGCCGGCGCCCGGGGAGTCGTCGCTGTACATGCCGTTGGCCGCGAGCGGGGCAATCTCCAGGAACGGGCTACCGTCGTCCAGCAGCCGGTCGATGCGCTCCCGCGGCAGCAGCTTGCCGCGGGCCACGTGGCGCTCCCGGGACTTCACCGGACCGCCCAGCGCGGCCGTGGCGAGGCGTTCCTTCAGCTCGCGGGCCAGCCCCAGCTGGGCCTCGCGGTTCGCGGCGAAGGCGGCGCTCGTGGCATCCACCTGGCTGGCGATTGTCTCCATTGACTGCTTCCGTTCCCTGACCTGCGTGCCGGACCGGCTTCTGGAGCCGTCCGGCTATTTCGGTTAGTGCCGCATAACTGAAATTTAGGTTAGTCTCTATTAACTGTGATGTCCAACACAGGAACCATCTGCAACGAGGGGATGCGCCGGTGACCGAGCCCAGCCAGACCACCCAGACGCCGCCGGCACACGCCGCCTCCACCCCAGCCCCTTCCACACAGCGGAGCCAGGCCAAGGCGAACCGACGTCAGGCCCTCTTGTCGGCCGCCGCCACGCTGTTCGCCATCGAAGGGTTCAACCGTGTCTCCCTGGAGGACCTGGGCGCCGCGGCCGGGGTCAGCGGCCCTGCTGTCTACCGTCATTTCGCCGGCAAGCAGGCGGTCCTCGGCGCGCTGCTGCTGAGCGTCAGCCAGGACCTGCTCGACGGCGGCCGCCGCGTGGTTACCGACTCCGACGGTGCCCTGGCGGCGCTGGGCGGCCTCGTGGCATTCCATGTGGACTTTGCCCTGAGCAATCCCGACGTCATCCGGGTCCAGGACCAGGACTTCAGCAACCTTGCCGGCGAGGACCAGGACGAGGTCCGCACGCTCCAGCGCAATTACGTCGAACTCTGGG
>NZ_JBFTHK010000186.1:0-7975 GCF_056394205.1 Arthrobacter sp. 10T413_2
CGATCGTGGTGAACGACCCGGAGCTGGCCGAGAAGATCGGCTTCGTCCAGTTCGCCGTCGGCGCCGTGTCCGGTCCGATGGACGCCTTCCTCACCACCCGCGGCCTGAAGACCCTCGGCGTGCGGATGGACCGGCACAGCGACAACGCCCAGGCCGTGGCGGAATGGCTGCTGGACCGCCCCGAAGTGGAGGCCGTGCTCTACCCGGGACTGCCCTCCCACCCGGGCCACGAGCTCGCCAGGAAGCAGATGAAGAAATTCGGCGGCATGATCTCCGTGCAGTTCAAGGGCGGCGAAGCCGCGGCACGCAAGGTGGCCGAATCGACGTCCGTGTTCACCCTGGCCGAGTCCCTGGGCGGGATCGAATCGCTCATGAACTACCCCTCGGAAATGACGCATGCCTCGGTCAAGGGCACCGAACTGGCCGTTCCGGTCAACCTGATCCGGCTCTCGTGCGGCATCGAGGACGTCGAGGACCTCATCGCCGACCTCGACGCCGCGCTTTCCGCCCTGGACGGCGGCAGCTAGCCGCCCGCTCCCGCAGTGGAGCCGACCCTAGCTTTCTCTAAGAGAGTCAGCTAGGGTTGGCTGCATGGCACTCCGATCCGACTGGTCCCAGCGGACCTGCAGCATGGCCCGCGGCCTCGACATCCTCGGCGATCCCTGGAGCATGCTCGTCCTGCGTGAGGTCTTCTTCGGCAACGGCCGCTTCGACGCCATGAAGCAGCGGCTCGGGGCGGCCGATTCCGTGCTCACCAAACGGCTCGCCGGGCTCGTCGACGCCGGGCTGCTTACCCGGCGGCCCTACGACGACGGCGGCCGCACCCGCCAGGAGTACGTCCTCACCCCCAAGGGCGAGGACGCCCTGCCGGTGCTCAACGCCGTCGTCATCTGGGCCGAAAAGCACCTCCCGGCCCCTTCCGAGCAGGCGCACATGTTCGTCATTCACAACGTCTGCGGAGCGAGGACCTCCTCTGCGGACACCTGTACGGCCTGCGGGGAGCGGCTGACGGCCGGGAACACGAGCTGGCACAGCCTCACCCGCACCGCCGACCCCGTGCCGCTGGCGTCGGCCCGCGCGCAGACCCCGGTCCCCGGCCGGCCCACGTCCCAGCCCCAGAACGGAACCGCCGCATGAGCGCCCCCCAGGACACTCTGACCCCCGCGCCCGTCCGCCGCCGGATCCACCCGGCGTGGGGCGTGGCCGCCGTGKCTTTCCTCGCGCTCGTCGGCGCTGCCGGGTTCCGTGCCGCCCCGGGCGTGCYCATGGTGCCGCTGCAGAACGAGTTCGGCTGGTCCACGACCGTGCTCTCTGCCGCGGTCAGCATCAACCTCGTACTGTTCGGGCTCACGGCACCGTTCGCGGCGGCCCTCATGGAACGCTTCGGCATCCGCGCCGTCACCGCCGTGGCCCTGATGCTGATCGGCGCCGGCAGCGCACTGACAGTCCTCGTGAACCAGTCCTGGCAGATCCTGCTGACGTGGGGGCTGCTGATCGGACTCGGCACCGGGTCCATGGCGCTGGTGTTCGCCACCACCGTCGCCAACACGTGGTTCGCCAAGAGCCGGGGCCTGGTGATCGGCATCCTCACCGCCGGCAGCGCCGCCGGGCAGCTCGTGTTCCTGCCCTTCATCGCGCTCCTGGCCCAGGACCCGGGCTGGCGCCAGGCCTCGCTGCTCATCGGTGCCGGCGCGCTCGCGGTGGTGCCGCTCGTGCTGAAGTTCCTGAAGAACTCACCGGCCGAGGTCGGCGTGCTGCCTTACGGGGCCACGCCGCCGGCCGCCGACGGAACCTCCGATGAGGCTGCCGGGCCCGAGACCGTCGGGCCGGAAGCCGCCGGGCCTGAAACTGCAGGGCCGGAGGCCGCCGAACCCAGCCGCAACGCGGCCGTGCGGGCCCTCCAGGTCCTCAAACGGGCCAGCAAGGTCCGTACCTTCTGGGCACTCGTGGCCGGCTTCGCGATCTGCGGCGCAACCACCAACGGGCTGATCGGCACCCACTTTATCCCCTCGGCCCACGACCACGGCATGCCGGAAACCACCGCGGCGGGCCTGCTCGCCGTCGTCGGGCTCTTCGACATCGTCGGAACCATCGCCTCCGGCTGGCTCACGGACCGCTTCAACCCCCGGATCCTGCTCGCGGTGTACTACCAGTTCCGCGGTATCGGGCTGCTGGTCCTGCCGCTGCTGCTCAGCGCCACGGTCCAGCCCAGCATGATTGTGTTCGTCGTCATCTACGGCCTGGACTGGGTGGCCACCGTGCCGCCGACCGCCGCGATCTGCCGCCAGGTGTTCGGCGCCGACGGCAGCGTCGTGTTCGGCTGGGTGTTCGCCGCCCACCAGCTCGGCGCGGCCGCAGCGGCCTTGGCGGCCGGAGCCGTCCGGGACGCCACCGGCCAGTACACCTATGCCTGGTTCGCCGCCGCCGCGATGTGCACGATCGCCGCTGTCATCAGCGCCACCATCCGCAAGGACGCCAGAAAGACGGACACGGTCCCGGTTGCGGCGTAGCTGTTCTGTAGACTGACCCGACAGCGAGGGCGCGTTTCGGCCGCCCGGACGGAACCGACCATTCGGCAAGCGTCTACACCAGCAGCCCGATTGGGGAATTCATGTCAGTGCTCGATTCCAAGGACCGCCCGGTGCAGCCGGACCCGAAACCGCCCCTGCCGAAAYGGCCCGTCCCGAAACCGCTGACCGCGAAACCGCCGGTCCGGATACTGCTGCGGCTCTCCGTMGTCGTGGCCATCGCTGCCGTCGGCTACTTCGTCTGGGCGTCGCTCGGGGTCTGGGCCAAGCAGGGACTGGACTTCAGCGTCTATTGGTACGGCGGGAAGATCCTCAACGACGCCGGCGCCGCGCCGTCGGACCTGTATGCGGGAAACGTGGACTGGGCCGGGGGCCCGGGGCTGAAGTTCACCTATCCGCCGTTCGCCGCCCTGCTCTTCAGCTTCTTGGCCCGGCTGCCTCAGGTGACCGCCCTGACACTGTTCAATACCGCCGGCGCCGTCGTCGGCATCCTGGCCGCCGTCCGCACGGTCCGTTACTGGAACGCCAAAGCCAATTGGCGCGCCACGTTCCGGTCCCCGCGCAACTGCTGGGCCGCCGCCGTCGTGGTCCTGGCGGTGCTGAATCTCGGTCCGTGGCGCGACACCCTGGTGTTCGGCCAGATCAATATCCTGCTGATGGGCCTGATGGCCGCGGACCTGCTGGCCCGGAACTCGCGCTGGACCCGCGGCATCCCMGGCAGCGGCTTCCTCGTGGGGGTTGCCGCCGGCATCAAGCTGACGCCCCTGGTGTTCGGCCTGTACTACGTGGTCCGCAAGGACTGGCGCGGACTGTGCAACATGGCCGCCGGCTTCACCGTCACGGTGGTGATCGGCTGGCTGCTGCGTCCCGTCGAGTCCCTGCAGTTCTGGCTCCAGATGCTGCCGGACACCTCCCGGATGGGCGGAGCGGGCTATGTGGACAACCTGTCCCTCAAGGGCGCGCTGCTGCACTTCGGCGTTCCGGAGCCGCTCGTCACCGTGCCGTGGCTCGTGCTGAGCCTGGCGGTGGTGGCCCTGGGCGCAGGAGTCATCAAGGCCGCCAGCGACCAGGGCGCCCGGGTCGTCGCTGTTGCGGCGACGGCGCTGACCATGCTGTTGATCAGCCCGGTCTCCTGGTCCCATCACTGGGTGTGGGTCGCGGCGGTCTTCCCGGCCTTCGCCTGGACCCTGCGCGAAACCCCGCGCCGCTACGCCAGGATGCGCTGGACCATGGGCGGGGTGCTGGGCGTTTCGATCCTGGTGTTCCTGTTCTCACCGAAGACCATCGGCACGGCGCTGGGCGCGCAGAACCTCGACATCCAGACACCGGGCCTGTGGATCATGGCCTCCAGCGCCGGGRTGTTCTGCGCCGTGGCGCTCCTGGTCTGCTGGCTCGTCGCCCTGCGCCGGGACTCGGTGGCGCCGGAGCTTGACCTTGCTTCCGTGCCGGCCGCCGAAGTGGACGTCCGGGCCTCCGCGGTCTCCTCGTAGCTGCCKCCCGGCCGGCCGCCGCTAGGCTGTTCGGCATGAGCTCCCCGTCACCCCGTAAGACTGCCCTCGTCACCGKCGTCGGCCGGCTCGCCGGAATCGGCGCCGGCATCGCGCGCCGCCTCGCCGCGGACGGCTGGGACCTCGTCCTGAGMTACTGGCAGGACTACGACGCCCGGATGCCGTGGGGAGTCCAGCCCGACGACGTCGAACGCCTCACCGTCGAGCTGCAGGCGACCGGCGCCGCCGTCGTGGTMCTGCCGGCGGATTTCGAAGACCCGCAAGCCGTGGACGGCCTGATGGCCGCGGTGGCGGCCGAGGCCGGAACCCTGCAGGGCCTGGTGCTCAGCCACGCCGAATCCGTGGACTCCGGCATCCTGGACACGTCCCTGGCGAGCTTCGAGCGGCACTTCGCGGTMAACACCCGCGCCAGCTGGCAGTTGATTGCCGCTTTCGCCCGGCAGGCAGGTCCCGACGGCGGGGCCATCGTGGCGCTGACCAGCGATCACACCGCCTTCAACCTGCCCTACGGAGCGTCAAAGGGTGCGCTGGACCGGATCGTGATCGCGGCGGCCCGGGAGCTCGGCCCGCTGGGGATMAGCGCCAACGTCCTCAACCCGGGACCGGTGGACACCGGCTGGATGGATGACGTGCTTCGCGGCGAACTGGCCGTCCGGCAGCCCGGCGGCCGGCTGGGCACTCCGGCGGACGTGGCCGCCACGGTCGCGTTTCTGCTCTCGCCCGGGGGCCGCTGGATGTCCGGGCAGCTGGTCAAAGCCGATGGCGGCTTCTCCGCCTGAGGTCCCCGGACTCCGCTTCCCTGTACGCCGACGTCGTTGATCCGKTGGTGGTCGGATCCGGTCAGTCGGCAGTCAGCAGGGCGAGGGCTGTTGCCAGTTCGGTGGCGGCGCCTTGGAGGAGGCAGGCCGTCTCGCGTGCCCGGGCGTTGCGTCCGGACTGGAGGTYGGCATCAATGAGGTCGGCCATGAGTTGGAGMTGGCACGCACCGGCCATGGATGCGGACCAGGACAGGCTTTGGGCGGCGAGGCGCGCGTCTTCCCAGTCCCCGACGGACAAGGCCCGGTGAACCTTTTCGACCCGGTGGGGAAGCATGAGCTGGAATGTAGTGACGAAGTCGTGGAACCGCCAGGACTGGAGTGTGCCTGTGCTCTCCTGAAGTCGGTTGCGGTCCAGAACAGGTKCCGTGGCGATGCGGGCACGGTACCTGCGGGGTCCCTGGTCAGCCCCCGAAATATCCTCTTGGTTCACGCCCGCGCTGGTCGTGGCGTGACGTGCCGGAAAGAACCGGAGCGTCCACGCGGCTGACTTGGCATTGAGACCCATGATGTCCCCCTAACCCGGCATCCTGTTCCGATCCGTCAGAAAGGCAGAGTGCCGTCCTCCGGACCGATGGCATCACTCTACGAATGCACCCCAGGGAGAACACGAGTGCTGGCTACCCGAAAACTCAGCAGTCACCACTTGTATCACTGGCCCCACACGTATCGCACGACCGGGAGCGCCTTCGCGGGCTCGCGGGCTTAGCGGAAAGCCGGGATCCCCGTGATGTGCTGGCCCAGGACCAAGGTGTGGACTTCGTCGGTGCCCTCGTAGGTGCGGACGGATTCCAGGTTGGCGGCGTGCCGCAGGGGCGAATAGTCCAGTGTGATGCCGTTGCCGCCCAGGATGGTGCGGGCTTCCCGGGCAATGCTGAGCGCCTCCCGCACGTTGTTCAGCTTGCCGAGCGAGATCTGCTCCGGCCGCAACCTGCCGGCGTCCTTGAGCCGGCCCAGATGCAGGGCCAGGAGGGTGCCTTTTTGGATTTCCAGGAGCATGTTMACGAGCTTCTCCTGCGTCAGTTGGTACCCGGCCAGCGGCTTGCCGAACTGCAGCCGCTCCTGGGCGTAGGCCAGGGCCGCCTCGTAGGAATCCCGGGCGGCGCCCATCGCGCCCCATGCGATCCCGTACCGGGCCTCGTTGAGGCAGGAGAACGGGCCCCGGAGCCCCCGCGCCGCCGGCAGCAGCGCCTCCGGACCCAGCCGGACGGCGTCGAATGTGATGTCGCACTGGATCGAGGCKCGCATCGAGAGCTTCTGCCCTATCGGCGTCGCGGTGACCCCCGGGGTACCGGCGGGGACGAGGAAGCCGCGCACGCCGTCGTCCGTCATGGCCCACACCACCAGCACATCCGCCACCGACGCGAGCCCGATCCAGCGTTTGGCGCCGTCCAGGACCCAGCCGGCGGTCTCGCCGGAGCCGTCGCGGCGGGCAAAGGTCTTCATCGAGGCAGGGTCCGAGCCGGCCGTGGGCTCGGTCAGGGCAAAGGCGCCGATCAGTTCGCCGGCGGCCATCCGGGGGAGCCACTCCTGCTTCTGGTCCTCGGAGCCCCACTTGTGGATGGCCGTCATGGCAAGGGAGCCCTGCACGGAGACAAATGTGCGGACGCCGGAATCGCCGGCCTCGAGCTCCATTGCCGCGAGGCCGTATTCGACGGCGGAGCGGCCGGGGCAGCCGTAGCCCTCCAGGTGCATGCCGAGCACACCGAGTTCGCCAAGCTCCGGGACGAGGTCCAGGGGGAACACGGCGTCGTCGTACCAGCCGGCGATCCCGGGACGGATGCGCTGGTTGGTGAAGTCGCGGACGYGCTCCCGCACGGCCAGCTCGCCGGCGCTCAGGAGGGAATCGATCGCCAGGACATCGGAAACATCGGAAAGGTTGGCCTCGTTGCTCATGCCAGCATCCTACGGCGGCTCCGCTCGCAGCGGTGGTGCTCAGCCCGGTGGTGTTCGGCCCGGTGCACGGGGCCCGGTGCGGGCGCTGAATCCGGCGCCCGGGCGGGCCTACACTGGTGCCATGGAAACCGCATCTGTGCTTGCCGTCTGCCGGGTTCACCAGCTGCTCGAGGATCCCGGCAGCGTCGGGGTCACCGCGATCGACAAGCGCCCCGTGGACGGTCCGGTACGGGTCCACAAACTCGGCCTGCGCGGTGATGTCCAGGCGAGCAGGATGGACCACGGCGGCGAGGACCAGGCTCTCTACGCGTACTCGCAGGACGACGCCGATTACTGGGCTGGGGAGCTCGGGCGGGAGATGCCKCCGGGCATCTTCGGCGAAAACCTCCGGATCACAGGCCTTAGCGCCTCCAATGCCGTGATCGGCGAACGCTGGAAGATTGGACTGGACGTCGAGGTGGAAGTCACCTCCCCGCGCGTACCCTGCCCCACGTTTCAGCGGCGGATGGGCGAGCCGCACTGGGTCAAGCGGTTCACCGAGGCGGGGAAGGTCGGCACCTACCTTCGGGTGGTCCGGACCGGCAGCATCGAGGCCGGAGACCACCTCCACCGGATCTTTGTCCCGGTCCACGGCGTGACCATTGCCAAGTGGCTCACCGATCCCACCCTGGAGGACATGGAAGCCCTGCGCGACGCCGACGCCGACGGCGAGATCCGCCTCCAGCCCGAATATCACGAGCGATTCGAGAGGCTGCAGCGACAGCTTGGCGTGTAGCCGTGCCGCGCCGGTGTGCGCAAGCTCACCCGCCGCCGTCGGCCCCTCAATTACCACTGTTCTGGTTCATGCCCTACACTGGAACTATCCCCCACTCCGGAAATCCCTTATTCCTGCCCAATTCTTGAGGCAGGACTGGTAAGTGTTGKGGCCCGCAAAATGTGATGCGGGCATTTTCATAGGGAGAGCCGGCAAAAGAAAACGCTGTACAGACTGCTGGGATAGCAGCCAAGAGATGCAGCGGGAAGTCCTGCCACGGGATTGCGAAAGCGCCGGACTTCTGTGACCCGCCGGTCAACGTACGCCCGGCAACTCGTGTCACGCGTACTGCGGCTCCGCTCACCTCKGGTTGTGCCGCTTGGCCCCTATGGATGAGGAAATTTCACCTATGCCCGAAAATCAGAACAACTCCGTCGACACCGAACTCGTCACCGAGAACAGCCAGGCCGACGT
>NZ_JBFTHK010000187.1:0-7953 GCF_056394205.1 Arthrobacter sp. 10T413_2
TTCCTCATAGTCACCGGCCTTGGCCCCCCTCCGGCTGATGGTTGAGCGGCCCTCCTTGGCCGCCGCGTTGGAAATGCGCGCAGCCTTCTGTGTCGATGCTCCGTCGCGGCGGAGCTCTTCGTAGAGTTCCGGATCTTTCAGTCTCGATGATTTACCGGCAGGCATGGTCTCCCCCTMTGTGGTAATCGTCCCGGCGGATCCCCGGGAATGCGATCGGCGCCCCCAAACGTTGCCGTGCAGAATGATGGACACGACACTGTGCCACGGCCCCGTGGTGTAGCCGCCCGGGAGGGCTCGGACTAGCCTTCCCCGTCGGCCGGATCCCTGCCAGAGGAGCGGACGGCACGGTTGGCCTCCGCCTCGGCGCCTTCCGCCGGTTCCTGGGCGTGGACCCGGCTCCCGGAAGGTGCCTGAACAGTGGGCCGGCCGCCTTCCGCGGACGTGTCTGCCTGGTCCTCGCCTTCAGCGGGTGCCTMGCTGTGAAGGCGCTCGATCGGCTCCGGGGTTTCACTCACGACAAGCCCTTCCGTAGTGCCCAGCCTGACCGGGCTGTCGGCGCGGGGCCCGTGTCCGGTAATAAATGCCCGGGTCTCCGGGCCGCCGTTCCCATCGTGTCTCCGAACGTTCCCCCGGTCAAGACGCTCAAAGGACCGGTACCGCCACCGGCAAACAACAAGTCCAGGTGGAGCTCACAGGGTCGCACAACCGCGGCCTGGATCACAGGGACACTGCGTGTTGTCGATGTGCTGGAGCCCAGCACCCTCGACGCCGTCAACAGATATGTCCTGCGGGAACGGCCGTCCAGGTCGGTGAGGCACTTTGTGTTCCTGGTTGGCTGGGATCGGGTCAGGGCCTGTGAACCGGTGTCCTACGCCGCTCTGGTGCGGATGTTCGCGCCGTCGTCCGGATAGGCTCGGCCTTCGGCCACCGGAGAAAACACCGCATGCTCTGCGTCATACCCCCGCGAGCCTGATGTGGGAGGCGGGKACGCGCGAGCTGGCGCTCCAGCGACCTCTGGGGCACGCATCTCCGGAGTCGACCCGGATCTACCTCAAGGTGGGTGTCGGAGGGCCAAGTCCGGGACGAGTACGGCGCGGGCGCCGCATCAGGGAGCCTCAAGTGCATTCCGGGGCCGGCGCGTTGGCGCGGTCTGCTGGTGCGTCAGTCCGCCGGCATGCGGCCGAGGCGGAGTACGGTGCCCGGGTCAATGCATTCGTGCCATCAGGCCTCACGGTTTGAGCKGATGGCCGCCTACCGCAGGTTTGTCCGGGCATGGCCGGATCTGGAGGCATGCGGTCGTCAGCCGCCTGGAAGTTGCCAACGACGCGGAGAGCGTGACTGCCCGTGTCGAGGGCCGGCTGGTTTCAGAAGGTCCTTATTTTTCCGCCGTGCGTTTCGGTTCGGCTGGTGGTGTTTCTCCGCCGGCCCGGCCCGGCGGGGTGGGTTCCTGCAGCCTGATCCGTGCATGCAGGATGTCGCCGATGAACCAGTCATAGATCAGTACGCCGATCGCTCCGCCGATGAAGGGCCCGATGATCGGTACCCAGAAGTACCAGCTGAAGGCCCCGTCGACGGTGCCCGGCAGTGCGGTCTGCCCCCATCCGGCCAGCCAGGCAAAGAGCCGTGGTCCGAAGTCGCGGGCCGGGTTGATGGCGTAGCCGGCGTTCGCGCCGATGGACATGCCGATGGCTGCCACGGCCAGCCCGATCATGAAGGGGCCCAGGTTCGCCTGGACGGCCGTATTGCGCATGTCGATGATGGCGACCACGAACATGAGGAGGAAGGCTGTGCCGACGATCTGGTCGATCAGCGGGCCCGCGGGGTTKCCGTTGAAGTAGGGGGCCGGGAAGGTGGCGAAAATGGAGTAGCTGGCCAGCCCCTTCGGATCCGCGCGTCCGGTGCCGACGGCCTTGTTGTAGGCGTCGATGGCGTCGTGATAGAGCAGGTACACCATCGCCGCGCCGGCGAAGGCGCCCAGAACCTGGGCCAGGATATACGGGCCCACTTTTTTCCAGGGGAATTTTCGCCGGAGTGCGAAGGCCACGGTCACTGCCGGGTTGATGTGGGCGCCGCTGACGCCGCCGGCGACGTAGATTGCCATCGTCACCGCCAGGGCCCATCCCCAGGTAATCAACAGCCAGTCTCCGGCGGCCATAAAGATCGTCGTCGATGTCGCGGCCCGGCCGGACCCGGGCAACGCGGCGACGGCCATGGCCACGACGCCGTCGMCGAAGGAGATCAGCACAAACGTGCCGAGAAATTCCGCAAGAAGTTCACCCCAGGTYCCGCCTAACTGCTTGAGGCCGCTGCCGTTACGGACCGTATTCCTGAGTGGACTGATATCGCTCATCGCGAGTGCCTCCTCGAGTCAACTGATTCACCTACAGAAATTGACAACCYCAGTAGTTTCATGCTATGCATCTCGGCGCCGGACTGCCATGGCCTGAAGAAGTATTCCCATGTGAGACGCATCACATGATCTTGCAGGCATCGCAAGGAGGGGATTCTGTCGCGGAACCGTGGCCCTCGCTAAACTTAAATTGCGCCGCAGAAGACGCAGAGTTCGTTTCGGGAAAGGCACGAACATGACCGGCAACAGCGGCTTCGAAGACACCCCGGATGAGGTAGGCCCGGAACAGAAGCCAGAAGAACCAGACCTGCGCGGCCGGTACGTCGAAGGAAACTACGGCAAGGCCGGCGCGCAGCGCGGCCGCCATTCCGACGACGAGGAAGGCCAATACATCGAAGGGGATTACGGAGCAGCCGGCAGCGAAGGCGGCCTGCCCGAACCCCTCGGCGACAAGGCCCGGGAGTCGGKACGTTACGTCAAGGCCGACTACGGCGCTGCCGGATCGACACCGGGCCGCACCGCTGACTCCGAAATCGGGCGCTACCCGGAGGGCAACTACGGAGAGGGCGGCCCGGTGGAGCCCGCCCGCAAACCCGCCACCGATCCCGGGACACAAACAGAACACTAACAGCAACCGTCCCTGCCGGAACTGAGCGCAGGACCCAAGGCGCCTGGAGATGGCCGATAGGTAGCCCGCTTTGATCCGCCTGAGGAACTGAAACAATCCTGGCCCGGCCGCAGCAGCCGTTACCTGCTGCAAGCAGGGCCAGGCGTTGACCGCTATCGCCGCTGACCGTGCCGGCATGGACCACCAGCCCGATGGGACAGGGCATGTCGCCCGGGATTCCGGCCCTGAAGCAACGCCAGGCCCACAGAGGGCACGACCGGCACTACTGCCCGGGGGCGTCCCTGGCCCTTCCGGCCTGCCACCCGGGAACAGCAGGTCCGGGAGCTTGAGTTTCACGGGGTCGAGGTGGCCGCCGCCGCATGTATACCGCCGGGTGTGGATCCACACGCCGAGGGTGCGTCCACGGTTCGCGGCGGTGTCCCGGTGGCGAGCTCCAGGGCCTGGCCATCCCTGCTGCGGCGGCTGGGACCCACATCCTTTCCGGCCTGGAAGGCGGCGGGTTGCCGGCCGATAATGAAAGAAAGCAGGCTACTTATGGCTTGGCGGTGCGATAGCTGAAGGCTGCGAAGGGAAGGAATGGTTGGCAATGCCGCTGTCGGACTATGAGCGCAGGCGCCTCCGGGAACTCGAAAGGGATCTGGCTGATGATGACCMGGTCCTGGCCCGGGAACTCACTACGGGAAAGCCTCCCGGGTTGTGGCTTCGCTGGTCCGCGGGCATCGTCCTGGTCCTCGTAGGTTTGGGTGATGATTCTGGGAATTTCMGYGCAGCTTCCGGGTTTGGGCGTCCTGGGGTTTGTGCTGATGTTCGGCGGTGTTTACTGGTATGTCGGGCGCGGGGTTACCGGTTCCTGAGCAAGACCGGCAGGGCCTGAACAGCCGCGGGATGCACGGATTCCGCGGCCATCCACGGAACGGTTTTGAAGGCCGCCGCTTGTCGTCGTGGCCGACCGGTCCGCTGCACGCCTGGGTTCCTGAGCCATGCAGGCCTGCGTCGCCTGGACGTCCTGGATCACCGGTCTGGGGGTTGCTCGTCGTCACCGCGACGGCGATCAAGCCCGGCACCGCGGAACACCGGCATCACATGGTCAGCCCATCGCACTGAACAGCCGGGACAGCCGAATATGGGCCAGCGGGGCTTACCCGGACCCGCCGGCCCATGTTGTTGACCTCTTTGGCGTTCGTGCTTGGCCCGATCCGCTCTTAAGGGTCAAGCGGCCTTGTGCAGGCGGTGGTCACGGGTGCTTTGCCCGGGTCTTGCCAGGGTCTCGGCGGTCGTCCAAGGCGGCAGTTCCCGGGCCGGGCGGGCCGGTGCCGTGGGCAGTGCGGTAGCGGTCCGGGCAGGAGCCCGGGAATGATCCGATGGTCTATGGAGGGGACCTCGGGGCACAGATCGGTGATCAGGCCCATCCCGGCGTATTCGCGGACCGCGGTGATGCCGGCAACGGCGGCGGCTTTATCMGGAAACGGCCGGGAGAGGGCCATCAGGGTCCCGTCGGGGGGCTGTGAGCCGGAACCTAAAATGCTTGTCTTTATCGTGGAAGAGCTCGAACGTACCTGTCATGGGGCCGCGCCGGCTTTCTCCTCGGGTCCGGACGCGGCGTTGCGTTCCGGAAACTCTGGTCGGGTAACGGATCCAGTCCCGCAGCGGTGACGCGAGACACACACATGTGACCCTAGGCTATGCGGCCGGCAGGCCCGCTGACCAGTGCCCGGGGGTGATAAGGCCGGCGATGTGATGCCCTGCAGTTGGGTTTGAACCTTGCCGGGATCCGGATGGTCCCGGTACTGGAAGCTGACGATGGGACACCCGTCAGGTGCTGGCGGTGACCGGGGCGGTCCTGGCCGTCCGTCCGGAGACCGCCGTCAACGACCGCGCCACGAACACTGCCGACGCCCKCGAAGGGACCCATCATCACGATGATCGACATCCGCTTCCTCCCGGGTTCTGCGGGACGGTAGCTGCTGCGATGAGGACACTGTCATGGCGATGCCCGCGCCGGCCGCCATTCGGAGCTGCCCAGCCCAACCCGTCGCGCCGGGCGCGGCGCCCCAGTTCTGAACAGCACGACAACGGTAACCACTGCGGCGACGATGGCGCCAAGGGTCAGCCMGCCCTGCAATGGGATGCCAGCCTGGGTTGGACTTGTTTGGTCGGAACCACGGCTTCCGCGCTTTAACATCCATGAGTGAAAACCTAGCCTGATTCCCATCGCATGAGAGACCAAAGCGCTAGGGCTACGGACGCGTCGTTAGGGCCTTCAGCAACAATGCGACCCGCGCCCGTTAGCCGGTCCCTCACCKGCCACCTCGCCACTCCTTCATGATTTCCTTTGGGAAAGCCGTTACGCTGCGCCTTCTGATTCCCGTATGACCCGTTATGTCKACATCGGCATAACGGGTCATACGGGAATCCGTGAAGGCCGGATTTCGGCATCTTCGGATGCACCCGGAACCGGTCGCTGGGCGTCCGGTGGACGGCTGGCTTACGCATAGCTGCGAYGGGCGGCGATGGGAGACGAGGGACTGTTCGACGGTGAGGTCATCGTGGAGCGACGGCAGCCTGCCCCTCCTCTTGCCCGGCCAGGTCGCCGTCGAATCCTGTGGACTCGGATCATCGGGACCACGCCGCCCGCTGCCCGGATGCTGCCCCCGATCCGGTGATCGGGATCGCAGCCTGCCGCATCGCATATGATCCAGGCATGGGCGAAGGCGCACGAGGTAAGCAGGAACGCCGGTGGGTGCGGCGGGTTCTCTGGATCGCGCTCGTACTCGTTGTCGTGCTCAGCGGCTACACCGGTTACGTCGCGATCCGGGCCGCGCAGCCGGTCACGCTGCCTGGTCCGACAGGCTCCTACAAGATCGGTCGGACCCTCGTCGAATGGACCGACGGCACCCGCACCGATCAGCTCGCCCCGCAACCGGGTAAGCCACGGGAGCTGTCGGTCTGGCTGTGGTATCCGGGTGTCCCCGGCCCCGGCGCGCAGCACGCGCCCTACACCCCGGGCGCCTGGTCGGGACTGCATCTGAGCGGGGCGGCAGGTCTTGGCGAAACCAGCTTCGCGGACGTTCGCGACCACTCCTTCGCCGACGTTCCGGTCGCCGAGGGCAAGTTCCCCATTGTCGTACTGGAACCGGGCATGGGCCTCTCCGCGCCGCAATACACGACGCTCGCGGAAAACTTAGCCAGCCATGGCTACCTGGTCGCCGGCCTCACCCCCACCTACAGCGCGAACCTAACCGTCCTCAACGGACACACGGTATCCCCCACGGAGGCGGGCAAACCATCCGCGACCGAGAACGCGAACGAGCACGCCGGCCAAGCACAGGCCGCCGGCGACCGGCTGGTCGCCATCTGGGCGGCCGACGACGAGTTCGCCTCTGCGCACCTCGCGGCACTGAACACCAGTGGCCGCTTCGCCGGACACATAAACGCCGGCACAATCGTCTATGCCGGCCATTCCTTCGGCGGGGCGGCCGCGTTGGAGGCGTGCCGCACCGACTCACACTGCGCCGGCGCGGCCGACCTCGACGGCACCGAGTACGGCGCGGTAGTCCATACCGGGCTCGCCAAGCCGATGATGCTCATCGGCAGCCAGAACTCCTGTATCACCGGTACCTGCCAACCGGCCKACKCCGGCGACCAGGCCAGCCGGGACACCGCCCGGACGCTGCTGGCCGCCAGCACCGGGGAGGCCTGGTGCTACCAGATCACCGGAGCCGAGCACTTCAATTTCAGCGACTACGGCAGCTACTACCTTGCCGCACCCATCCGGTCCCAAGTACCGCTCGGTCCTATCGACGGCACCGAAGCGCTCACCATCACCAACGCCTACCTGAGCGCATTCGTCGACCGCGTGACTCAGGGCCGGACCGAACCACTGCTGACCGGCCGCCCGCCATATCCTCAGGTCGACGTCCAGCACACCGCATCCTGAGCCAATCAAGCTCCCACTCAGTGGCGACTCGAACGCACGAGCGTCGAAGTCCCGTCCGCATTTCGACGGCTGCCACCGGTAGCTGAGAAGTCCGTCGGTCCGTTGGGGTCAGGTCTTCTCGCGTCCGGGGACGGGTGGCGCGTGGACCCGCCGCGGGAACGACGTCTCGGCAAGGGCGGGCTGTTCGGCGTCACCGAGGAACCAGACCTCAGCCTCGTCCGCTCCAAGGTCACGCCCCAGTCGCTAAGGACGTTCATCCAACCGGTGCATATCTCCCACAAGGACGATCTTGCCGCGATTCCGCACACCTTCAGCGAGTGCACCGGCCGCGGTGCCGCAGTCTCTGTGATGCGCCCGACGATTAGTCGCAGGCTGCCGCAGAATGGACCGGGCTGGAACCGGCGCACAATTCCGTCGGGCCACGACGCCATGATCATCGCCCGGAAGCCTTGGCGCACATCCTGATCGAAACCGGCAGACCCAGAACCGCAGGACGCTCAAGCGCATCACCCAGCTGATCAGCGACGGGCTCCGCCGTTCGCCGCGAGACACTCCTCATCGGCCACTAACCGCTGCGAAAAACAGGCCCATTTACCGTTGCGATTCACACCGCATGTGGCATGCCTCCGAAAAGCAACCGAAATGTATCCCTTTGGTTGGTCAGAACTGGTTTCTGAAAAGAAAGTCGGTCAAAACGCGGCGTGGAGGGTTCTTGACGTGTCAGGCAATGTGATCGGCTACGCTCGATAGTTCGGCATGAGACGTGTCCAGCAGATGTGTGTCTCACGGTGAACCGCCGCGCTATGTGGCCTTGTTCTAGCAGAGGTATGTGGCACGCCGCCCGTTAGGGGATCGCTCGGCGGGACGGCCGTTGAGGATCACCGCCAGGTCTGTGCCGGCTTGTGGTGGTAACCGGCGCCGGCGAACGACCGTGTCAAGCATCTGGGTAACGACTGCTGGGGTCCTCGTGCGTCGCCGGTCCGGCGGCGGGCCTCCTTTACGGTCGGCTGACGCMGTCGACCTTGCGCTCAAGCGCCG
>NZ_JBFTHK010000188.1:0-7941 GCF_056394205.1 Arthrobacter sp. 10T413_2
CTCCCGGAACATGATGCGCCATGCTTTCTCGCCGGTCACGACGKCCGAAGCGACGAAGTCCTTGCTGCGCAGGGACAGAGCCTGGGAGCGGAGCACCCGTGCGCTGCCTGCCCAGCCCGTGATGACCAGGACAATGACGACGGTGACGGGCCCCGGCGGCAGAAATGCGGCGAGAACCACCAGAAGGGGAAGCCCGGGGATGAGCAGGAACACGTTGGTCAGCAGCGAGAGTAGTTCGTCGATGGCTTTGCCGAAGTACGCGGAGGCGATGCCGACGAGGCAGCCGATGAAGGTCGCCGCTAAACCTACGGTGAATCCGACCGCCAGTGAGCTTCGCGATCCCCACAGGGTGAGGGCGAGCACGTCCTGGCCTTTGGAGGTGGTTCCGAGCAGGTGGTCCCCGGATGGTGCCAGGGATGCTTCGGGGCCGAAGTCGGACGGGTTACCCGGGGCCAGGAGAGGGGCCAGCAGTGCCAGGAGGGCAAATATGACCAGGATGGCCAGTCCGAAAAGGGCCTTCTTGTTCGTGAGGATGCCGTGGACAAATCCTCCATGAGCCAGGCGTCCGGGGGCCGGAGGTTCAGGTATCTGAACGGTGGAGTTAACGGCCGTGGTAATAGTGGTGGGTGTTGAGTCTGTAAGTGACATGGGAGACCTGTTTCTAGCTGACCCGGACCCGGGGGTCCAGCCGTACGTAAATGATGTCGACCAGGAAGTTAGCTGCCAGCACGGCGGCGGTGATGGTGAGGAAGATGCCTTGGGTCAGGGGGTAGTCCAGTGCCTGGACGGAGGTCAGGAGCTGGTAGCCRATGCCCGGGTACGCGAACACGGTTTCGGTGAGGAGAGCACCGCCGACGACGAATCCAAGGGACATCCCGAACGACGTCACGGAGGGCAGCATGGCGTTGCGGGCCGCGTACTGGAACATGATCCGTGCCGGACGGAGTCCCTTGGCCCGGGCCATCGTGATGTAGTCCTCAGCGGTGGTGGCGATCATCGTGTTGCGCATCCCCAGCATCCAGCCGCCAATGGAGACCAAGACGATGGTCAGGGCCGGAAGGATGAGGTGAGTGGCTACGTCGCCAACGTATTCGAGGGAGAACGACGGGCTGAGGCCTGTGGAGAAGGCATGGCTCAACGGCAGCCAGCCCAGGGTTATCCCGAACAGATATAGAGCGGCCATGGCCAGMCAAAAGTAAGGGAAGGACCCGACGAAGATCAGCAGCGKAGGAAAGACGGAATCCAGGAACTTTCCGCGCCGCCATGCTGCGAGAATGCCGAGGAAATTGCCCAGAATGACGGCAATGACCAGGGAGGTGGCGCCGAGTAGAAGGGTCCATCCGATCTGTGATGCGATCACCTCAGAAACGGGGGTGGGGAACCGGGAGAGCGAGATGCCCATGTCCCCACGGAAGATGTTGCCGATGTAGGCGAGGTACTGCTCCCATAGGGGCCGGTCGTCCAGGCCGAAGAGTTGTCGGAGCGCATCCACCTGGTCCGGGCGCATCTGAGCCTGTACTTGGGAGAACATTCTGCTGACGGGGTCCCCGGGCATCAGCCTGGGGAGGAAGAAATTCAAGGTAATGCAGGTCCAGAAGGCGATGACGTAGAACCCCAGACGGCGGAGGAGGAATACCATGATTCCGCTTCTTTCTTGATGATTGTTGCGCCGCCCGGGGAACGGTCCGGGTCCGGCAGGTGGTAACTGTGCGGGTGCTGTGTGCAGCGGCGGTGGCTGTCCGGGGTGCCCCGGACAGCCACCAGATGGCTATTGCGCCGGCTTGAGGGAGGTCAGAATCAGCACGGTGGTGGCGGAGCGGACCGAGAGTGTGGCATACGGGTTATCGTTGCTGGGCCAGCCCGTGAATCGCTGGTCGGTGTAGGCGCCCCACGCCGGGCCGGAAAACAGCGGGATCACCGGGGCCACGTCATTGAAGCGTGCCTCAAGGGAGTTGACGAGGGTCTTCTGCGCTCCCGGCTCTGGCGTTGCCGCGAGCTCCTCAAGCGTTGCGGTCGCATCCGCGTCCCCGAATCGGTGGTAGTTTTCGTTGGCTTTTTGGCCGACCGGCACAACAACCTTCTGTGACATGACGCCGCGGTAGAACTCGTACGGMGTCGCGCCGGCGTTGCTCMAGACGATGCCACTGTCGAAGGATCCGTCAGTGTAGCCGGAGACGACCTGGGACCAGTCCGGGGAGTTGACCTCGACCTTCACGCCAAGTTTTTCCATGTTCTTGGAGATGATCTGGCCGACGGAAAGCCAGTCCGAAGATGCCGATCCGACGGAGAACTTGAACTGGAACGGCTTGCCGTCCTTGAGGGTACGGATACCGTCGGTTCCCTTTTTGTAGCCGGCGTCATCGAGCATCTGGTTGGCTTTGTCCACATTCAGCTTGGTCCAGTCGCAGTTGTCGACGATGCTCTGGTCGCGCCAGCTGGCGTAGGCGTCGCTGAGGCCGGTGCAGTCGGCCGGATGCGTGTAGCCCGACATGCCCAGGCTATCGACCTGGTCGCGGTCCACGGCCATGCTGAGTGCTTTGCGGACGACCGGATCGTTAAAGGGAGCCTTCGTGGTGTTCAGCTGCCAGTTGATCGTGCCACCGGTGGTGGGGTACCAGAAGTGGCGGTGTGCCGGATCCTTGTCAATATAGGTCTTCTGAACGTTGGGGATGAACTGGTCGCTCCAGTCCACGTCGCCGTTCTGCAGGGCGAGGTTGGCCCCGGAGTTGCCGGCGAAGGCCAGCATCCTGATGCCGGTGAGCTGCTGCTTTTCCGGCTGCCAGTAGTTGGGGTTCTTATCCAGTTCGAATGACTGTGTCTGGAAATGGGAGACCTGTGTATAGGGGCCCGTGCCTACCGGGTTGTCGTTAGTGGCCTTTGCCGGGTCCGCAATCTTCGACCAGACATGCTTAGGGGCGATGACCTGCTGGCCGACTTCGTAGAGTCCGGGGGAGTAGGCCTTGTTGAAGTCGAAGCGCACGGTGTGGGCGTCTATGGCTGAGACTTTGGCCAGATAGTCGAATCCTCCCTGGATCTTCTTCTGGAGGTCAAAGGTGTACACGACGTCGTCTGCGGTCAGTGGCTGTCCGTCCGACCACTTAACACCGTCACGGAGCGTGAAGGTCACGCCTTTGCCGTCTTTGTCTGCTTTCCACGACGCGCCGAGMCAGGGGACCGGTTCCCCCTTGACAGGGTTGACGATCAGCAGGGGTTCGAAGACCGACTGCTGCGTCATCGGCAGTGCGTTCGGKGAGAACGGGTTGAAGTTGCTGGTGAACGTTGCGKTGTCCTCCCGGGGGATTGTCAGGAGCCCGTTGGAGGCGCTCCMACCCTTGGCTGCGCTTCCGGAGGTGTTTCCGGCGCCGCAGCCGGTGAGAGCCAGGGCGCCAATCGCCAGTGTGGCCGCAACAACGGTCAGTGACCTTTTGGGGTTGATTTTGGGCATGAGGGAGCTCGTTTCGTCAGTGAAAGGGAGATTGGGGTTAGCGGGWAGTGAACGTCAGAACGCCGGGACCGGCAGGCGCACAGATGCACGCTCCACCAGAGGGCATTCGACAATGCGTTGGAGCGGGGCCAGGTCGCGGTTTGCTGCAAGTTTGGCCAGCATCGCGACTCCGGTTGCCCCCATTTGCTGGAACGGCAGTGCGACTGTCGTCAGGCTTGGCCGCAAATAGTTGGCGATGATCTCCTGGTTGTCGAAGCCAACCACGGAGATATCGTCCCCAATACGGAGCTTTCGTTCTTTGATGGCGTCGTAAGCGCCCATGGCCATGCGGTCAGTGGCGCAGAAGATCGCGGTCGGGGGCCGGGTGCCATCCAGGAGGGCAGCTGCTGCGCGGTAGCCCTGGTCTGCCTCGCCGTCCTCATTGATGACCAAGCTCTCATCCAGGCCGATGCCTGCCTGTTCAAGGGCTCGGACATATCCGGCCCGGCGGCCGATGGCGGCCGGAATGACGGGATCAAGGTTGATGAGCCCTATCCGGTCGTGTCCGGCCCCGATGAGTCTCCTCGTGGCAACATAGCCACCCTGAGCCTCATCCGGAATGACGGAATGCAGTTTTGCTGCCTCGTCAAAGCAGTGAACCAGAACCGTCGGCACCTCCTCCGCAACAGCGGGCAACCGCACACCCCTATGCCAGCTTGTTGCATAGATCAGACCCTCGACACGGTGCTCGAGCATGGTCTCGATGGCCCGCCGATCGGCGTCACTGCTGCCGTCGGTGCTGGCGATAAGAAGTGTCTTACCCTCCCGCGCGGCCTGTTCCTCGGCGCCGCGGACAATGTTGGCGGCATAAGGCGCTATCACGATTTCCGTGATCAGCCCGTAGAGCTTGGTCTGCTTGGATGCCAGCGCACKGGCTCCCGCGTTCGGGCGGTAGCCCAGTTCGATCACGGCCTGATGGACGCGGTCACGGGTTTCTTCTGGAATTCCGTTTCCCGTTCCACCACTGAGGACAAAAGAAACAGTCGTCCGAGAAACTCCGACATGCTTCGCGACATCCTGCATCGTCACTTTKGCCTGCCGTGGGTTCGTCTCCATTGACCGTCCGATGTCTAGTAATTAGGGATGAATATTGGATGAGAGTCTAGCCTGACCTACTGATGCGCGTTACTAACGCGCGTTAGTGATGTGACATAGAACATATACCGCACTGGTTCAAGCTGTCAAGGTGGGTGCGAGTGACCCACCCCTCGCCCAGGTTTCGGTATTTTCCGGGAATACCTGGGCATCCATCAGCGGGATGCGGGGATTCCGACCAAGCCGTTGACTTGTCTGGCGGACAGACCATAGGTTTTCCCCTTGACAACGTTGTCCAAGCTTCCGGTCTGGCGAAATCAAAGCCTTGCAGAACCAGCCGAGCAACAACCGGCATTACCTGCCTGTCACTGTCGACATGAAAGGCGAACACGTGCGCCGCACACATTCCCTTCCCGGGCTTCCACCGGGACCAAGCTCGAAAAAACGTCTCAACGCCCTGGTCCTCGCGGCCATGATGGCCGCCGGTAGCGCGCTCCCACTATCCGGCGCGGCTCTGGCTGCGGACTCCTCCGGAACGTCCGCGACCTCCTCCGGAACGGCCGGCGCTTCCTCGCCTTACACCGAGGCCTACAGGCCACAGTTCCACTTCAGCCCGGAAAAGAACTGGATGAACGACCCGAACGGGTTGGTCTACTACCAGGGCGAATACCATATGTTCTTCCAGTACAACCCCTCCGGGGACACCTGGGGCAATATGTCCTGGGGCCACGCGGTTAGCACGGACCTGGTGCACTGGACGCAGCTCCCGGTGGCGATTCCCCAGGACGATAAAAACATGATCTTCTCGGGCAGCGCTGTCATCGATAAAGACAACACGACTGGCCTTGGTCAGCCGGGCAACCCTGCCATGGTGGCAATTTATACCGCGGCCGACAAGGCCACCGGTAAGCAGTCCCAGGCACTCGCCTACAGCACGGACAAAGGCCGGACTTTTACCAAATATTCCGGGAACCCCGTGCTGGACATCGGGTCAAACAATTTCAGGGACCCGAAAGTCTTCTGGTATCAGGCCAAACATGAGTGGCTGATGTCAGCCGTTTTGTCCGACCAGCACAAGGTGACGTTCTATCGTTCTCCAGACCTGAAAACTTGGACGCATCTCAGTGATTTCGGACCTGCAGGCGCCACGGGGGGTKCCTGGGAGTGTCCTGACCTGTTCCCTCTGCCGGATCCCKCCAATCCCGGCAAGCAGAAGTGGGTACTGACGGTCAACCTCAACCCGGGCGGGATTGCCGGAGGTTCGGGCGTCCAATATTTCACGGGAAGTTTCGACGGCACCAAGTTCGTCTCTGATGACAAACCCTACGTCCCCCCGGCAGGGACATCTTTGGGAAGCTTCGATGACGGTACATTTCAAGGCTGGCAAGCCACCGGGGCCGCCTTCGGTGCTGCCCCCGCCACTGGAAGCCTGCCGGGCCAGTCCCCGGTTACAGGCTGGGTAGGAACCGGCTTCGCCAACAGCTTCAACGGCGGTGACGGCCCCACTGGCACACTGAGCTCGCAGACCTTCGCCATCAACAAGGCCCACCTGAACTTCCTCGTCGGCGGCGGCAACCACCCCTACGTCGCCGACACTGTCCCGTTCGGCACCCTGCCGGCCKGGACCGTGTTCGACGACTTCTCCGGGKACACCTACGGGGCAGGCTGGACCGCCACCGGCTCCTTTGCCAACTCCGGGCCCTCGACCGAGAGCCTGCCCAACCAGCTCGGGCCTAAGGCGCTGGACACCTATGCGCCCGACGGCGAGGCCGGCACCGGCACCATTACCTCACCGGCCTTCACGGTCAACAGCCCGTATATCGACCTGCAGGTCGCCGGCGGCAACCACCCCTGGGGCCAGTCGAACCCGGCCGCGGTCAACCTGATCGTCGGCGGAAAGATCGTCGAGACCACCACGGGCTCCAACAGCCCGGACCTGAAGTGGACGAATTGGGACATGAGCAAGTACCAGGGCCAGCAGGCCCAGATCCAGGTCGTGGACCAGAACGACGGATCCACCGGGTGGGGTCACCTCATGGTCGGGGATATCGTCTTCGCCGGCGCCCCCGCCAAGCCATGGGACACACAGACCTCGGTCAACCTCGTCGTCGACKGCAAAGTTGTGCGCTCCGCCACGGGCACAGACAGCGAGAACCTGGATTGGGCCTCGTGGGACCTTAGCGACCTGATCGGCAAGCAGGCGCAGATCCAGGTCGTTGACCACAACTCCGGCGGCTGGGGACACATCCTGGCCGACGCTTTCACTCTCTCAGACACGGCGTCACAATCTGCGATCCAACGCGCGCACTGGGTCGATTACGGCAAGGACAATTACGCCGGTGTCACCTTCAATGACGCCCCTGGCGGCAAGCGGATCATGATCGGGTGGATKAACAACTGGGACTACGGCGGAGCCATTCCCACTTCACCGTGGCGCAGTGCAATGACGGTTCCCCGGGAGCTGTCCCTCCAAACCGTTGACGGAGCACCTCGTCTGGCGCAGACACCAATCCACCAGCTCAACGACCTCACCGCAGGTCCGGCCGTCCACAAGCAGAATGTGTCCGTCCCGGCCGGAAGCACCATCGTGCCGGCTACAGGGAAGGCAGTGGACATCACAGCGTCCTTCGCTGCCGGTACTGCAAGCTCCTACGGACTGAAAGTCCGCACCGGGTCCGGCCAAGAAACACTCGTCGGCTATGACAACAAAGCCGGACAGGTCTACATCGACCGGACAAAATCCGGCTCTGTGGGATTCAGCTCCAGCTTCCCCGGAGTGCAGACCGCGCCGCTGACGAYAACCGGGGGAGCGGTCAAACTGCACGTTCTGGTTGACTGGTCCTCGGTCGAAGTCTTTGCCGATGATGGAAAGATCGTTCTTACAGACCAGATCTTCCCTGACCCATCCAGCCAGGGCATTKAAGCATTCTCTAATGGAGGAGCCGCCGTTCTTACCTCCTTGGACGTCAAGCAGATGAATTCAATCTGGCCCTCGGCAGCCCCTAGCAAAAACGGGTAATAACCGCGTTAAGCCCTTGAAACTGCGGCGCCCGCACCTTCACTGTTGCGGGCGCCGTTCCCGTCCCGGATACTCGAGCCTGTTCTCTTGTATCCCTTGTCCCTGAACGCCGATCATGACCACCCGCCTTCAGCCGTATCACCGGGTCCCAATCTGCAAAATCTGCAAGTGGATCACTTCCACTGGTAACGGTGCATATTCGTTTGCAAACTAATCTGTGCACGGCCATGGAGTTCGCTTCGGCGCTCCAAGKGCAGGGCGATAGTGCAGCCAGGTTCTGTCAAGTGAGTTAGCAGTGAGGCAATGTGCGGCCGTGGTCAGCGGCCTGACGCTCGACCAACGACGGCACAGACGATGCCGAGCACGACCCACGACGCCGCCATGAGCCGCACTATTCGGACGT
>NZ_JBFTHK010000189.1:0-7735 GCF_056394205.1 Arthrobacter sp. 10T413_2
CGCTTGAGGTCCGCGGACTTTTCCAGCCAGTCCATGAGCCGTTCGTAGCTGGGGCTCCATTCGGAGACCCGCATGCGGTCATTGAGGAGCAGGATGTTCTGGTCGATGTTGTCCTCGAGCACCAGCCGGCCGACCTCGTCGGTMATCGAGGCCAGGAAGTCGGCACGTTCGGCGCGGTCCAGCTTGCCGGCCGCGACCATCCGGTCCACGAAGATCTTGATGTTGACCTCGTGGTCGGAGCAGTCGACGCCGGCCGAGTTGTCGATCGCGTCGGTGTTCAKGATGACGCCCTGCAGCGCCGCCTCGATGCGTCCGCGCTGGGTCATCCCCAGGTTTCCGCCTTCTCCGACCACCTTGACCCGCAGGTCGCGGCCGTMGACACGGATGGCGTCGTTGGCTTTGTCGCCGACCTCGGCGTTTGTTTCGGTGCTGGCCTTGACGTAGGTGCCGATGCCGCCGTTGTAGAGCAGGTCGGCCGGGGCCAGGAGGATCGCGCGCAGGAGTTCCGGCGGGCTGAGCTCCGTGGTGCCATCCGGTAGTCCGAGCGCCGCGCGGATCTGGGCGGACACGGGGATCACCTTGGCCTGCCGGGCAAAGACGCCGCCGCCTTCACTGATGAGCGCCTTATTGTAGTCATCCCACGACGACCGGGGCAGTTCGAAGAGCCGCTGGCGCTCCGCGTAGGACGTTGCCTCGTCCGGGGTGGGGTCGAGGAAGATGTGCCGGTGGTCGAAGGCGGCCAGCAGGCGGATGTGCTTGGAGAGCAGCATGCCATTGCCGAACACGTCGCCGGACATGTCGCCGACACCCACCACGGTGAAGGGCTCCGACTGGGTGTCGAGGTCCAGCTCGCTGAAGTGGCGCTTGACCGATTCCCAGGCGCCGCGGGCGGTGATGCCCATGGCCTTGTGGTCATAACCGACCGAGCCGCCGGAGGCGAAGGCGTCGCCGAGCCAGAAGCCGTACTCGGCGGACAGCCCGTTGGCGATGTCGGAGAAGGAAGCGGTGCCCTTGTCGGCCGCGACCACCAAATAGGAGTCGTCGTCGTCATGGCGGACGACGTCGGCCGGCGGCCTKACCGTTTCGCCCTCGGGCGTGACGATGAGGTTGTCCGTKATGTCCAGAAGGCCACGGATGAACGTCTTGTAGCTCTCGATGCCCTCGGTCATCCAGGCGCTGCGGTCACTCGCCGGGTCCGGGAGCTGCTTGGCATAGAAGCCGCCCTTGGCGCCTGTGGGGACGATGACGGCGTTTTTGACGGTCTKGGCCTTCACGAGGCCCAGAATTTCGGTGCGGAAGTCTTCGCGCCGGTCAGACCAGCGCAGGCCGCCGCGGGCCACCTTGCCAAAGCGCAGGTGGACGCCTTCAACCCGGGGCGAGTAGACCCAGATCTCGTACATCGGCCGCGGGAACGGCAGCCCGTCGATCCGGGACGGATCCAGTTTGAAGCTGAGGTGGGGCTTGTTCTGGTAGTAGTTCGTCCGGAGCGTGGCCTGGACCAGGTTCTTGAACGTACGCAGCACCCGGTCGGCGTCAAGCGTCGCGACCCGCTCGATCGCGGCGTCCAGTCCGATGAGGACCTCGGCCTCCTTGAGCTCGCGTTCGGCGTCGCTGAGCGCCGGGTCGAAGCGTGCTGCGAACAGGTTGCTGAGGCCCCGGGTGACGTCCGGGTTTGCCAGCAGGGTGTCCGCCAGGAATCCGAAGGAGTTGGTATTGCCCATCTGCCGCATGTACTTGGCGTAGGCGCGCAGCACGACCACCTGGCGCCWGTGCATCCGTTCGCGGAGCACCAGCCGGTCAAAGCTGTCCGATTCCACAGCACCGGAAACGGCCGCTCCGAAGGAGTCCGCGAGCAGCTGTCCCGTGGTCAAAGGGTCCACGCCGGCCGGGTACTTCAGGCCGAGATCGTAGAGGAAGAAGTCCCGCTGGTCCGCGGTCTCGATCTCAAAGGGGCGCTMGTCCAGCACCTCGAGGCMGAGGTTGTGGAAATACGGCAGGATCTGGCTCAGGCTCTTCGGCTCCAGCATGTACAGCTTGACCCTGGCGTCTTCCTCCAGCATCGCGCCGGCGCCTTCCGGAAGGTAGACGTGGACGCCGGGCTCTTCCTTAACACCCGCTCCGGCCCGTTCTGCAGCGGCGCCGTACTTCTCGAAGCGGTCGATGTCCTCCAGCGCGTCTTCGATCTCGTAGTCCACCCGGTAGGTGGCGGGGAATGCCTCGGCCCAGACTGCTGCCAGTTCCTTGGCATTGTCCTCCGTGACGCCGGCTCCCCCACCGTCGGCGCGGGCGCGCAGAACTTCGGAAATGCCTTCGCCCCAGGAGCGGGCGGCCCGGACCAGCCGCTTCTCCAGCTCGTCGCTGTTGACGTTGCTGACATCGGCGTCCTTCGGAAGCCGGATCCGGAAGAAGAGGCGGGCGAGGGCCGACTCGGTCATCCGTGCCTCGTAGTCGATGGACACGGCGTTGAAGGTCTCGCGCAGTTCCTGCTCAATGCGCAGGCGGACGTTGGTGGTGTAGCGGTCGCGCGGAAGGTAGACGACGGCGGACATGAACCGGCCGTAGATATCGGGCCGGAGGAAGAGCCGCGTCCGGCGGCGTTCCTGCAGCCGCTGGATGCCGGTGGCAATGGCGGCGAGGTCCGGGATTTCGATCTGGAAGAGCTCGTCCCGGGGGTAGGTTTCGAGGATGCCCAGCAGGTCCTTGCCCGAGTGCGAGTCCGGCGGGAAGCCGGCGTCGTCGAGGACCGCGGCCACCTTTTCCCGGACCACGGGGATGTCCCGGACGGATCCGGCGTAGGCGGTCGTGGCGAAGAGGCCGATGAAGCGGCGTTCGCCGTTGACGTTTCCGGCGGCGTCGAAGCTCTTGACGCCGATGTAGTCCAGGTACGCCGAGCGGTGCACAGTGGAGCGCGAGTTCGCCTTCGTGATCACGAGGGCGCGCTTCTCGCGGGCCTTTTTCCTGCCGGCCTCGGTGAGGTGCTGGACCTGGCGGGCGTCGGCGCCGGCGCGGAGCAGGCCGAGGCCGCTTTCCTCACGCAGTTCCAGCACGTCTTCGCCGGATTCGTTGACGAGGTCGTATTCGCGGTAGCCGAGGAAGGTGAAGTTTCCGTCATCGAGCCAGCGCAGCAGATCCTGCGCCTGCCGMAGCTCGGCAATCTGGGCCCGGTTGGCCACCCGGTCCAAGTCCGCGGAAATCTCCAGGGCTTTCGTGCGCATCTTCGGCCAGTCTTCGACGGCGGCGCGGACGTCGCCAAGCACCCGGGAGATGCCCTTCACGAGCTCCTCGCGCTTCTGTTCGCTGACGAGGTCGATTTCGACGGCGATCCAGGATTCCATGTGCGAGGCGTTGTCGCCCTGGGCGATCAGGTGCGAGATGTTCGGCATGGCCGCCGTGTCTCCGCTCGAGAAGCCCAGGTGGGACGGGACGCGCGCCACCTTGACCAGGTCGCCGGTCTCGCGGTTGCGGGTCACTACGAAGAGCGGGTGCAGGACGAGGTGGATCGGGGCGTTCTGGCGGACCAGTTCGGCGTTGACGGAGTCCACGAGGAAGGGCATGTCATCCGTAACGATGTACAGGACGCTGCAATCGGCCTCGTCACGGACGGCGATGTTCGCGATGCCCGGCAGCCGCGTCGCCGCGATCTGGCGGTGGGTATCGGCCCTTGCCGTCAGGACTTCCTGGGGATAGGCCCGGAAATCCTCCTCCGCGAGGTGCTCGTAGTAATCCCCGAGGTAGCTTTCGCTACTACCGATCGAAACGGGTTGATCCTCCACGCTGGACCCAGACGACATCGAAACGCCTCCATAAAAGAAGTTCACAGCCGCCTCTTTGCGGCCCTTACGATGACCCTAGCTCTTTGCCCGGCGCTGTGCTGTGGAAGAAAAGCCAAAGGATTTCTTGTTTCGCTGGACAGGTGCACAAACCATTTTGGCGATCGCACGCCGGAGCTCAGATTCAGGGGCGGATTCGAGCAGGAGTGTTCCGGACAGCAAGGCGGCGTCGCTCGCCGCAGGGTCTGAGGGCAGGAAGGCCGACAACGGCACGGATGGGCCGTATCGCGACCATGCTTCCCTGAGCTGGCGTTCCGGCGAACGCCCCACGGCGGCGGCCCTGACCTTATTCATGACAACCTGGGGCGATGCCTGCGGGACGGCCGCCTGCAGCTCGGCCAGGCCGCGGACCAGCCGTGGCACTCCGATGGAGTCGGCGGCCCCGACGGCAAAGACGGTATCGGCCATTTCCAGGCTCCTCAGGGTCGCCGCGTTCCGCCGCGGCGCGCCGGTGTCAAAGCTGAGCTCCTCATCGGCTTCAAGGCAGAAGCCGGTGTCCACCACGGTGACGTCCGCGATMTCCCTTGCCCGTTCCAGCACCAGCGTGAGCGCCGCGGCGCGCAATTCCGTCCAGCGGTCCGCCCTCGTGATCCCGGTGAGCACGCGAAACGTCCCGGTCTTGCTCGCCACCGTGGTGGCGACCCGGAGCAGTGCATCGGCGTCGAGCAGGCCCTGGTCGGCCAGCCGGCAGGCCTGGGCCAGTCCGGCAGCCTCGTCGAGCAGTCCCAGCAGGGCGGCCACGCTGGCGCCGTAACTGTCGGCGTCGACCAGCAACACGGATTTTCCCTCCGCCGCGAGCTCACCGGCGATGTTGGCAGCCACCAGGGTCCGGCCCGGCGCGCCGCCCGGGCCCCAAACCGCAATGATCCGGCCCGTCCCGGCAGGGCCTCGGGCGCCCGCCACGCGCTCCCCGGAGGTCCGGGCCGTCTCGTCCGCGCCCGCGGACGTGCCCGCCKATGTGCCGGAGKAGTCGCCRTCCGGCGCGGCAGCCCCCGGCCTGCCTCCCGTGCGGCTGAGCTGTGCCACGGCCGCTGCAATCCGTGCCGCAAKGGCCGCGGCATCAACCCCGCGGGCTTCTGCTGCCACGCCGATGGTCCGCAGGCGGGCCGTTTCGCCGGGGTTGTCKGTCAGTGCAATGACCACGACGCCCACGGCGGACAGGCGGTCCACGAGAGAGGCCGTCAGTTCTTCGCTGCCGGTTGCGACCACAGCGGCGCGGGCAAGGCCGCTCTGGCAGGCGGCCAGCAGTTCTGCCAGCTMGCTGCACCGCCGGACGACGGACACGGGACCGTGCAGACGTTCCAGGCCTTCCACCAGGTCATCGCGTGAGTCCCCCACAGTCACCACGGGTATGCTCATCGCCCGCTACCGCCCGGGTTCCACACCACAGCAATCTTGGCCTTGTTGGCCTGCGCCCCCAGAAGTTTCGGCATCTRGGCGTCCGGGACCAGCACCATGACCACTGTCGAGCGGGAAGACCCGAGGGCTGTACTCCCCTCGGTGATCTGGGAAATTTCGGCGCCGGAGAGGAGCAGGGCAGGTTCGCTGAAGCCGTTCCGGGCATCCGGCAGGGCAACCCACACGTCCACTCGGGAGCCCGCCGCGGCTTGGGCGGGAAGGCTTTCTTCGACGGTGACGGCGACGGGTTTGCGGTCCAGCCGGTCGAGTTGCCCGACGCTTTCGCGCGGCAGCAACTGGTCCTTGCCAATTCGTTGCACTGCCACGAGGCCGCTATCCAGGCCGGACTCCGGGGTCAGGTAGTGCTGCTCCACCTCTCCGAGCCGCACTTTGACCCGGTGCAGCTTGTCAGGCGTCAGCGTCTCGCCGACGGCGATCGGCTCGCGCGCGGCATAGGCTTCGGTGGTCTGGTCCGCGGCACCGACCAGCGACACTACGCCCACTACGGATGCCAGGACCAGCAGGATGCCGACGAGGAGCCGGGGATCTTTCCAGGACGGCTTCTTCAAACGGGCCCCTTCGGCTGCCGCGCTTCCACTCATGCGTCCGCTCCCCCCTGTCGCCGCCGTCCATTCCCGGGATGCCGGGCACCCCTGGCACCCCTATTGTTACGCTCCGGCGGTCCGGGCGGAAGATGTAGGGACAAACAGGCGCAAACTGTGGATAACGGCACCAATTGACGCCAACGGTGGCAAAATGGACACATGCCCCGATTCCTGACCCTCGCGGACGTTGCCGAGCAGCTCCAGATCAACTCCCCGGCTGCCTACGCACTCGTTCGCAGCGGCGAACTCAAGGCGATCCAGGTGGGCGGCCGCGGCCAGTGGCGTGTTGAGGAGAAGATGCTGGAGCAGTACATCCAGGAACGCTACGCCGAGGCCAGCCGCATGATCGAAGAGGCCAAGGCGAAGTCCGCCGGGAGCTGACCCCGCAGGGTTGGCTAGTCGACCGCGGCGCTGACGGACCTGATGCCCGCCAGGGCGCCAAAAGGGATGGTCACCGCCTGCCGGTCATTCGCCGGACGCCGGCCCCCGCCCTCCCGGGCCACGGCCAGATCCAGGAAATCCCGGCCAACAGTGTCAATGACGCCGTGGAACGCCGTCTCCGCCGGCCCGCGCGAGACAAGAATCGTCACGCGCGCCCGGCTCCTGGCGAGGCCCCGAAGGGCGCTGCCCAGGCCTAACCGCCKGCGGACCCTTGACTGTTCGGGCACCGCCAGCCGCGAAAGACCAACATAGTGCACGGCGGCGGCATAGGGAACGAGCACCTGGTGGTGGGGCTCATCAAGGACCAGGGCTTCGCTGCCCGCGTGGCTCAGCACCCCCTCGAACGCGGATCCTGACGTCAGGTGAACGCGGATGCCCAGTCCCAGGGACCCGCGCAGCCGGTCGGCGAGCTCCACCCCCGCCGCGTCCACCAGTGCGCGTTCTGCTATTTCTGCCTCTAAATCCAACTGCTGGCGCGCGGCCAGCTGTGCCTCCATGTCGTCAAACAGGGCGTCCCACCGCATTGCGCCAGCGTAGGCGCGCCTCCCGCACCGGTCAATCCACAGGCTGCGGGCTGCATCTAGACAAACGTGGCCATCGCGGATCAGACTTCATTCAATAACATCAAACAACATCAAAATGCATCAAATGATGTTGAAGGCAGATGGAGGTTGAGCGATGGACCGGACAACAGGACAGAACCCCCACCCCCGGCCCCGGCAAACGGTCCGGGCCGACGCGGCCATGGCAGCCGTGATCCTGATGCTGGGGGTCTTCCTGGCCGCCACCGGAAGCTTCCTCGTCCAGCGCTGGCACTTAGCCTCCGAGCGCCACCAGTCACTGTCCTTCGAGGACCAACTGGGGATCGCGGCGAATACCGCCGGGCTGATCGTCATCACGTGGTGGGTCCTGTCCCTCGCCATCGCCATCGCTGCGGCCCTCCTCGACCGTCTCGGCAGGACCCGCGCGGCGGCCGCCACCGGCCGCTTCAGCCCGGCATTCATGCGCCGGCTGGTTCTCGCCGCCGTTGGCCTGCAGCTCATGACCGCTCCGCTGGCCAACGCCGCAACTGCCCACGACGTGCCGGATCCCGGCCGGCCCGCCCCTGCGGCGGTCTCGGTATCCTGGACACCCGCCCGCGCCCCGATGCCCGCCAGCGTCCCGGAAGCCGTTCCGTCTTCGCCCCCTGCCCCGGCGCCCGCCCCGGCCCCGGCGCCGCAGGTGCCGGCTACCGGCTCMGCGGTAAGTTCCGCGGTGGATCCCCGGTGGAAACCCCTCAGCCCGGTCGTGGACGCCGGCCCCCTGACGGCACGGCACGTGCGCACGCAGGACACGCCCGGCGTAGCCAGGGAGGTCACCGTCCGGTCCGGTGATTCGCTGTGGAGCATCGCCGCGGCCGCGCTGGGACCGCTCGCCTCCGACGCCGACATCGCCAGAGAGTGGCCACGGCTGTATGCGAAC
>NZ_JBFTHK010000190.1:0-7663 GCF_056394205.1 Arthrobacter sp. 10T413_2
CGGGCTGCAGGGGGTGGACCCTGAGGCGCCGTTCAAGGAGGGCTACTCGACCGCGGGACGGATGCCAGGCCAGGACCCGGAGCGGAACTCCGACCAGGGCCCGGCCGACTGGCTGGAAGCAGGAAACGCCGGGCAGGGCGAAGGGCTCGGGCTGACCCTGTMCCGCCAGATCGCGCGCAGCCGTGGCGGCGATGTCTGGGTGATTTCCCCTGGCGAGCCCGGCGGGCCGGGTGCCGTGTTTTGTGCCCGCTTGCCTCGGGTCCTGGCAGTTAACGACGAAAGGACACGAATTGAAGGATGACCTGAGGGTCCAGATTGTCGACGACGACTTCCACGTGGCCCGGCTCCATGCCACCTACGTCAATGCCGCGCCCGGCTATATGGCACTGGAACCGGTGGGGACAGGGGGAGCCGCCCTGGAGGCCATCCACGCATTCCGCCCGGATCTTGTCCTAGTGGACATCTACCTCCCGGACGGCAACGGGCTGGATATCCTGCGGGGTCTGGACATTGACGCCTTCGTTCTCAGCGCCGCGTCGGATCCTTCCTCCGTCCGCAAAGCCATGCGGAGGGGAGCCTTGGGATATCTCATCAAGCCCTTTTCGGAGAAGCAGCTCGCCGAAAAGCTCCGCGGCTATGCCCGCTACCGTCGCYTCCTCGCTTCGGAATCCGCACTGGACCAGGAGGTCCTGGAACGTGCCTTGCGTCAGCTGCACACCTCAGATGCGCAAACTGCCAAAGCCCGAACCGTGACGGAAACCGCCGTCCTCGGTGCCCTKGGACACACCCCGGGAGCCCTGACCGCGGTGGATGTTTCCGCAAGCGTCGGCATCTCCCGGGCAACAGCGCAACGTTACCTCTCCGCCCTGGTGGAGGACGGCTCCGTCGACGTCAACCTCCGCTACGGCACCACCGGACGACCTGAACACCGCTACAGCCTCCGGGCAACGTAGCCCTGTTGGGCGGGGCCGCGGATCCGTGGCGGCGGGAGGCGGGCGACGAAACGCCACGACTGGCCGGACTTTCAGTCGTCCGGCGGCAGGGACAGGGGCGGAATCGACTCGTGCAGCGGGATCCGGATCCAGCGCTGGCCCGTCTCCCGGAACTCCGCCCGGGTGGAGAAGCGGTACAGGTAGCTGCGGGCGCGCACCCAGTGGGGGCGTTCGCCGTCGAACGGATCCATCCGCAGCAGGCGCAGGGTGGGGCGGTCGGCCTCCAGCAGCTTGGCCAGGAACGCGTAGAACCACCTCTCGTGCACGGTGCGCAGCGGCAGGAACCACATYAGCCAGTCGAGGCGGAGGTGATAGGGCGCCCACTGGCGCGGGATCCGCCGGACATCCCCGGGCTTGCCGCGGAAGCCGTACTCCCGCCACTCCGCAGTGTCGTCCGGTTCCGCGGCGATGGTTCCTTCCACCGCGATTTCAATCCGCTGCTTCGTGACCGTGCCGAAGGCGCCGTAGGCGTTCACGAGCTGCCAGCGGTTGAAGGCGGCGTTCATCAGTTGGTAATGGGAGAGCAGGTTCTCGATCGGGCGGTAGCTGAGCACGAGCAGCAGCACGGTGCCAAAGAGCACCACCACCAGCCACGCGACCGGCKCTTGGCTGCCGGCGCCGGCAGGAGCGCCGGCTCCCCATGCCTCCGAGTGCCAGTCGAGCGGAATCGCCGGGATCACGGTATGCGCCACCGGATCACTGACCGCGGCGAAGGCGAGCAGGATCGCCATCCAGTTGAGCCAGGCGAAGTTCCCGCTCGCCACCAGCCAGAGCTGGGTGAAGACAATGATGCCCGCGGCTGCGCTGGCCAGCGGCTGCGGGGCAAAGAGGAAGAACGGCACCACCAGCTGGGCGAAATGGTTGCCCAGGACTTCCAGCCGGTGCCACGCCTTGGGCAGCAGGTGCGCTTGCCGGCTGAGCGGGCCGGGCATCGGCTGGGTCTCGTGGTGGTAGTACAGGGCAGTCAGATCCCGCCACTCCCGCCCGCCCCGGATCTTGATCATGCCGGCACCGAACTCAAGACGGAACACCAGCCAGGCCAGCAGGATCAGGATGGTCCTGGGCGGGGGAGTCTGGTCGGAGCCGAGGAACGCCACGGTAAACCCGGCCTCGAGCAGCAGCATCTCCCAGCCGAAGCCATAGAACGTTTGCCCCACGTTGACTATCGACATGTACAACAGCCATAGCGCCAGGAACGCCAGCAGGGGAACCCAGGGCGGGCCAAGCTGCGGCAACCCTAAGACAAGCGTGGCGGCAATCGCCATCCCGCCCCAGCACACCGCGCGCAGCAACCGGTCCGAGTAACGCCAGCTAAACAGGGTGGGCCTGCGCAGCCGGCTGGAACCTGCCAGGAAATCCGGGACCGGCAACAGGCCGCGCTCGCCGAGGAGGGCCGGGAACTGGTTTAGTGAGGAAAGGAACGCCACGACATACAGGATGGCGACGCCGCGCTGCAATACCTGCCGGGCGAACTCGTACTCCGGCGCGTCCAGCCAGGCCGTCCACTCCACGATCCCCACGTTACGCCTGCGGTTCCCGGCGTCAACGTACCGTCGCAGGCAGAACCACGCGGGCGTCGGGTGCGCACTTCGCGGCAGTGTTGCGCGCCKGGACTGCCGTGACATGCCAACTCGATGCTGGCCGCGGCGCAACTCGAGCAAGAGCGCGGTGCGGGATACTTGAATCATGCAGCCGCGCAAGATCGTCATCCTCGGGTCCACCGGTTCCATCGGCACACAGGCGATTGACGTCGTCGACAGCGCCCCGCACCTTTTCGAGGTCGTCGCCCTCAGCGCCGGCGGCGGCAACCTCGAACTCCTGGCCCGGCAGGCCGTCCACACCCGCGCCCAGGCCATCGGCGTTGCCTCCCGGGATGCCTCCGCGCTCCGGGACATGATCAACGACGCCGCCCGCGCGGCAGGGCTCCTCGGGTACAKCCCCGAACTCATCACAGGCCCCAATGCCTCCACTCGGATCGCGGAAATCACCGCTGACGTCGTCCTTAACGGCATCACCGGCTCCATCGGGCTCGCCCCCACCCTGGCCGCCCTCAGATCCGGTGCCACGCTGGCCCTGGCCAACAAGGAGTCCCTCATTGTCGGCGGCTCGCTGGTCAAGGCCGCTGCCCGCGAGGGCCAGATCGTCCCKGTGGATTCGGAGCATTCGGCGATTGCCCAGTGCCTGCGCTMCGGCTCCGCAGCGGAAGTGGACCGGCTCATCCTCACGGCCTCGGGCGGCCCGTTCCGCGGGAGGACCCGGGACCAGCTCCACGATGTCTCGCCGCAGGACGCCCTGGCCCACCCCACGTGGGACATGGGCCTCATGGTCACCACCAACTCGGCAAGCCTCGTCAACAAGGGCCTGGAAGTGATCGAGGCGCACCTGCTTTTCGACATCCCGCTGGAGCAGATMGACGTCGTGGTCCACCCGCAGTCTGTGGTGCACTCCATGGTCCAGTTCGTCGACGGCTCCACGATCGCCCAGGCCTCGCCGCCGGACATGCGCCTGCCCATTGCCCTCGGTCTCGGCTKGCCGGACCGCGTCCCCGGCTCTGCCCGGGCCTGCGACTGGACCCAGGCCACCAGCTKGACCTTCGAGCCGCTGGACGCCGTGGCGTTCCCCGCCGTCGGTCTCGCCAAAGACGCCGCACGGCAGGGCAGCACCTTCCCCGCCGTGTTCAATGCCTCCAACGAGGAAGCCGTGATGGCCTTCCATGCGGGGCAGATCCGGTTCACCGACATCGTCGATACCATCGAAGCCGTCCTCAGCGAACACACAGGATCCTCCGGGCTGACGGTGGAGTCGGTACTGGATGCTGAAAGATGGGCACGCGCCCGCACCCACGAACGTTTAGCCGTCAGAAGCGTCTAGGAAGCAGCAGATCACGCACATGAGCCCCGTCCTCCTCTTTATCCTCGGTGTCGTCTTCGTGGCGATCGGCATCGCAGTGTCCATCGCCTTGCACGAAGTCGGGCACCTGCTGCCGGCCAAGCTGTTCAAGGTCCGCGTGACCAAGTACATGATCGGTTTCGGACCCACCGTCTGGTCCAGGAAGCGCGGCGAAACCGAGTACGGCCTCAAGGCCATCCCGCTGGGCGGCTACGTGTCCATGATCGGGATGTACCCGCCGAACAAGGACGACGGCACCGTCCGCACGTCGAGCACCGGCATGTTCCAGTCCCTGGCGTCCGATGCCCGCTCCCTCGCCCATGAGGAAATCGGCCCGGGCGACGAGATGCGGGTCTTCTATCGTCTGCCGGTCTGGAAAAAGATCATCATCATGCTCGGCGGCCCTGCAATGAACCTGCTGATCGGCGTCGTGCTGACCGGGGTGCTGCTGATGGGATTCGGCGTCGCCAGCCAGACCACCACCATCGCCGACGTCTCCAAATGCCAGGTCAAGGCGGGCGAGACCGTGGACCCGAATTCCGCCGCCTGCAAGCTCACCCCCGCGGCAGCGGCCGGGCTCAAGCCGAACGACACCATTACCTCCTTCGACGGCAAGGCCGTCACCAGTTGGGATGAACTCACCGGCTGGATCCGCGCCTCGGCGGGCAAACAGGTCAGCATCACCGTGCAGCGCGGCGGCGCCACGGTCACCGCCACAGTCACGCCTGTGCTCTCCTCCCGTCCGGTAATCGGCGCCGACGGCCGGCAGGCCAAGGACGCTGACGGGAAGCTCCAGTACCAGGACGTCKGTTTCCTCGGCATCGGCGCCCAGACGGCACTCGTCCAGCAGCCGGCCTCGGCCGTGCTGCCGATGGCCGGGGAGAACATCAAGCAGGTTGCCGGCGTGATCGTGAACCTGCCGGACCGCGTGGCCGGCGTGGCCAAGGCGGCCTTCAGCGAGGAACCCCGGGACCCCAACGGGCCCATCAGCGTGGTGGGCGTGGGCCGCGTGGCCGGCGAGGTCGCCGCCATGGAGGATGTCCCGCTGCAGTCCCGCTTTGCCGCACTGATAGGTCTGCTGGCCGGACTCAACTTCGCCCTCGCCGTCTTCAACCTCATTCCCCTGCTGCCGCTGGACGGCGGCCACGTGGCCGGCGCGCTGTACGAGGGAGGCCGCCGCCAGGTCGCCAAGCTGTTCGGCCGTCCGGACCCCGGCGCCTTCGATATCGCCAAGATGCTCCCGGTGACGTACGTGGTGGCCGTCCTGTTGATGGGCATGGGAGCGCTGCTGATTTACGCGGACATCGTCAAACCGGTCAACCTCTTCGGGTGACGCGGCGGCCGTCGTGGCTGCGGAAATGTCCCGCGAGGTTCTCTGGTTTTGTCCGCGTGCTCAGTCCTGCGGCCGGGKGCACTTTGCCGCTGCCCGGTGGCGAAATGGACGAGGGCGCCCGGCGTTTCGTGTCAAAGTGCCCCCGGACGGCGCGCGGTCAGTCCGGGCCTGTCCGTCGGGCCTCTCCTTCCCAGCCCGCTTCCGCTGATTTTCCTTCATTAGCTTATTTCGGCTGATTTTTAGTAATMAGTTTAAAGTGATTGATTATTSAGAATCACCTCTCTAGGCTGGGGCCATGTACGTCATGACAATCGACCAGCGCGGCAGTACGGGCGACGTCGACCGGGTCCCCCACCTCCTGAAGGAACTGGGCGCGCTCTCCACCGCAGGGCGCTTCGAGCGCTCGGTGGGAGACGAGGTCCAGGGCGTCGTGGAACAGCCCGACGAGGTGGTGGAGATCGCCCTGCACGCCYTGCGCAGCGGTCGCTGGTACGTCGGGATCGGGGTGGGGGACGTGGACCAGCCGCTGCYCGCCAGCCCGCGGGAAGGCTCCGGCCCTGCCTTCGTGGCAGCCCGGGCCGCAGTTGACCGGGCCAAGGGCGCGGCAGCCCACGTGCCGCTCGCCGTGGTCGCCGGCAATGGCCGGCGGCCTGGTGCCTGCGCCAATGCGGAGGCGGTGCTGCGGCTGATCGGACGCCTGGTCCAGGACCGGACCGTGGCGCAGTGGAAGGTGGTGGATGTACTGCGTTCGGTGCGGGACGGACAGACCGGCAGTCACGGCACGCACGGCACCCAAAAAATCGCAGCGCAGAAACTCGGAATCACGGAGCAATCGGTGAGCCGCGCCGTCCTGCGCTCCGGCTGGCAGGAAGAATGGGCGGCGAGGCCGGCGGCCGCGATGCTGCTGTCCTTTGCCGACGACAGCACAGAAGGAGACCGGTGAACGCCCTCTGGATCACCCTGGCCCTGCTCACGGCCGGCTTCGTCGGCTGGCCGGTCACTGCCCTGGTCTTCCGGCTCGCGCGGACCATTGACGACCGGGCTGACGCCGCGGGGGTCGCCGGCGCGGGTGCCGGCGACGCTGCGGTCGTGGATCCCGCCGCAGACTCAACCGCCGACGTCGAGAGCCCCCGGCCCGCAGCGGACGCCGCCACTGCAGCAGACGCCGCCGCGCAGGCTGCGGCGGATGCGCCGGCCGCGCAAGCCGTCCCGGAGCCTGCTGCCGCGGAGCCTGCCGGGGACGCTGACACGGTCAGCGCCGCGCGCATCCTGCGGGGCGGCGCCATTATCGGAGTACTGGAACGGTTCGCAGTGTGCCTKGCCGTTCTCGCCGGCCAGCCCGTCGCCATTGCCTATGTCGTGGCCATCAAGGGCCTTGGCCGTTTCGCGGAGTTGAAGGCCACCCCGGTKGCCGCCGAGCGGTTCATCATCGGAACGCTGACGTCCCTGCTCTGGGCATCCGGTGTCGCCGCTCTGACCAAGGTCCTCTTCCTCGGCTGACCGGGCGCAGGGCGGCCCCGGATGGGAACCGGGCAAACTGGGCGATAGTGTATCCATATGACTGTTTTTGCTGTGGAGTACGTGTACGACGCCGAATCTTCCGAGGTCCGCGATGCCAGCCGCCCGGCGCACCGCGCATGGACTGCGGAACTTGCCCGCGAGGGCGACCTGCTCGCGAGCGGCCCCTACGGCGATGGTGCGGGTGCGCTGCTCATCTTCAAGGCTGCCGACGAAGCGGCCCTGAACGACCTCCTGCGGCAGGACCCGTTCGCCGCCGCCGGTGCCATCTCGGGCACCCGCACCACTGTGTGGGCGCCGCTGACCGGTCTCCTGGCCGAGCACGCCGCCTAGCCCGTTCCGCCTCCGCCTTCGATACCTCGATACCAAAAAGGGAGTCCACGTGACCTCGGTCAGCCTGGGAATGCCGTCAGCACCGCCCCCCGTCCTTGCCCCCCGCCGGAAGACGCGCCAGATCAAGGTCGGATCTGTGGGTGTCGGTTCCGACTCGCCCATCAGCGTCCAGTCCATGACCACGACGCCGACGACGGACATCAACGCCACCCTGCAGCAGATCGCTGAGCTCACCGCGTCCGGCTGCGACATCGTGCGCGTCGCCTGCCCGTCTGCCGACGACGCCGAGGCGCTGCCGATCATCGCCAAGAAGTCCCAGATTCCGGTGATCGCGGACATCCACTTCCAGCCGAAGTACGTCTTCGCCGCGATCGAGGCCGGTTGTGCCGCCGTGCGCGTGAACCCGGGCAACATCCGCAAGTTCGATGACCAGGTCAAGGAAATCGCCCGCGCCGCGAAGGACCACGGCACCTCCATCCGGATCGGCGTCAACGCCGGATCCCTGGAACCCGGCATCCTGAAGAAGTACGGCAAGGCCACCCCGGAAGCGCTCGTCGAATCCGCCGTCTGGGAAGCCTCGCTCTTTGAAGAGCACGGT
>NZ_JBFTHK010000191.1:0-7591 GCF_056394205.1 Arthrobacter sp. 10T413_2
GGCTGCCGTCACTGATCGGCATGCTGATGCTCGTGGGCATCGTGGTGACCAACGCAATTGTGCTGATCGACCTCATCAACCAGTACCGCCAGCCGCGCAACGGCGAACCCGGAATGAACGTGGCGGACGCGATCACGCACGGCGCCCGCCAGCKCCTCCGCCCCATCCTGATGACAGCCCTCGCCACAGTGTTCGCCTTGACGCCGATGGCGCTGGGCCTGACCGGCGGCGGCGGGTTCATCTCCCAACCCCTGGCGATCGTGGTGATCGGCGGCCTGATCTCCTCTACCGCGCTCACGCTCATTCTGGTTCCGGTGCTGTACCGGCTCGTGGAAGGACGTCGTGAGCGGAAGGCGCTGCAGAAGTCGCTCCCCCGCGGACGCCATTCCGGGCCGGCCGTGACCGAGGATGTCCCCGACGATTTCCCCGAGGACGCTCCCGTACCCAGCAGTTCGCGCTAGGAGGGGGATCCCGGTGCCGCAGCCTTGGCCCGCGCTGCCCTGTGCGGCCTGTGGGTTCCCCTCGACAGCCTGAGCAGACCGCCGGCCGGCTCGACGCCGTCCCTGTGCCGGGGGCCGGCGTGGCKGGGTCCGCCGTTGCGGGGTGCGCCGGGGATTCCGGCAGGACGCAGCTCGGCTGTGACGGGGGTCATCACTTCGCGCGCCGGGTTGCCCGTATACGTGGCATCTTCCGGGACGTCTTCGCCCTTCATCAGGAGGGCGTCGGCCCCCAGCACTGAACCGTCGTGCATCGTCACCCCGTAGTTGACCCAGGAATCCACGCCGAGGGAGCAGCGGTTGCCGATCACGATGTGGTCCGACTTGAACGCGCCGTCTTCCATGGAATGTCCCTGAATGGTGGTTCCTTCATTGAAGGCACAGTCATCACCGATCGCCACGAGTGTTTTCTCCGGCAGGTTGGCGCCTGCATCGTAGAGCCGCTTGCCGACTTTGACGCCCAGCATTCTCCAGATCAGGGGCTTGAAGGGCGTCCCGTTGAACGCCGGCATGGCCAGGAGCTTCCAGAGGCGTTCGTGCCGCCAGAAGTAGGGGTCGTAGATGGAGCAGTATTGCGGCTTCAGGCGGCSGAAGCCCATGACCGAACGCTCCGCAAGCACGGCAACCAATACGCGGAATACGAGCAGGGCGAGCATCATGGCGGCGATCGCCGGCACGCCGACGAGACTGAAAGCCGACACGGCAACGGCGCTGCAGAGCGTGGCGACAAATAGCAGGACCCAGCGCACGGCCAGGAACAGCACCATGCTCACAATGTTGTGCCGGTTCTTTGCCGGTAGGGCCCGGTTCCTCGCTTCCTCGATCTTTTGGTCATCAAATTGGGCATCACGCTGAACCGACCGCGGAATCTCGAACGGAGGCGACCCCAGCAGCCCCACGCCCGATCGAACCGGACCGTCGATCGGAATCATCACTTTCGTGGCCAGCAGGCAGTTCTCCCCGACCCGGGACCCAATMGGAACGGTGATGGCGTTGCCGAGGAAGTTGTGGCCGGCGAGGCGGACGGTCGACAGGCGGAAGGAGGTGCTGGAGAAGTCGGCGTTCATCATATTCAGGCCGTCCKCGACCATCGTTCCKGTCCCTATGGAGTTCAGGAACGGKGACTCATGGGCCAGCGTGGGGCCGAAATTCGATCCTGTTTGTTCCACCTTCCCAAGGTTGTAACCCAGGGCCTTCAGATAGTGCACGATGTAGGAACTGTCGCCGAAGACGTCTTTGTACAGCCTGACGTTCGAGAGGCGGGAGATCATCCGTTGGATGGTGAAGTGCACCCCGTACAAGGGATAGACCTTGTCCGGCCTAATGAAGCGGTTAAGCAAACGCGGGACGGTGAAGACCGTGATMAACCCGGTGATCAGTCCGACAACAAAGAGCACCAGCGTGACGGCAAAGACGTCGGCAAAGAAGCTCATGGCGCCCAGCTGCAGGTGCCCGGTGCTCAGATAGGGCGGCAGGAGCGCCGCCAGCGCGAGGATGACGGCCGGAGCCACGAGGACGAGCCGGTTGAAGAGCTGGAGCAGGCTGAAAATCACCCTCCGGCGCGTGCTGCACCGCATGGGCGGGACCCGCCGGTAGTCGGTGGTGGTACGCGCCGCCGGTGAACCGTGCCAGATTTGCCCGTCGGGCACGGCCTGCGGCGTCTGCAGCGACGAGCTGTGGCCCAGCTGGGTGTCGTCCCCCATTGACGTGCCGATGTCCAAGGTGGTCTTTTCCGACACCAGGACATTTCTCCCCAACGTCACTGGACCGATATCAATCATGCCCGAACGCGCCCGGAAGCAGAGCAGCGAAGAGTTCTTGTGAATCACCGTATTGTCACCGATGGTTAGCAGGTCCGGGCAGGCGGGCACCTTCCGGGAGAAGATCACCACGCCCTTGCCGATCTTGGCCCCCAGGAGCCGCAGGTAGAGCACGTAGAKCGGCGAGCCCACGAACAGCACAAGGGGGTTTGCGCGGGTAAGGGTCTTCGCGGTCCAGAACCGGAGGTAGGCCAGGCTCCATAGTCGGATGTGACCCGGCTTCMACCGCCCCACCAGAATCCACTTGGCGAGGATCGGGGTTACGGAAAGGATCACGAACATGGCGGCGCCAAAACCGATCGACCGCACCCACATGTCCAACAGGTTGCTTCCCCCGGACGTCCACTGGAAGCCGATAACCAGCAGGAAAGCCGCGTACGTGGTGTAGCCGAGGAAAATCAGCAGCTGGATAACCCCGCACATGAAGTAGCTGAACKAGCTGGCCTGGGGCATCGGTGCCGGGAGCGCAGTGCCGGTGTTCGGCACGGCCGCGCTGAGAACCGATGCGCTGTGCCTGGCTTCCAGGCACGTGGCGAGCTRCCGGACCGTGGGGTTCTCGTAGATATCCTGCATTGCTGCCGGCGGCAGGGCGGTTTCTTTTCTGATGCGGGCGCAATAGCGCGCCATCAGCAAGGAGTCAGCCCCCAAGTCGTTGAAGAAGTGTGCGTCTGTGGACACCTTGTCAAGGCCCAGCACGGCGCCAAGCTGCTTCGCCAGGGCTTCTTCGGCAGGAGTCGTCGGGGCGGTGTAGGACCCGGCGGCCGCCTGACTGATCCTGTGTTCCGGGCGGGGCAGCCGCTTCTTGTCCACCTTGTCACTGGCCATCATGGGAAGGGCATCCAGTTGTTCAAAATAGGCCGGAACCATGTACCCGGGGAGCCTGGTGCGCAGCATCCGGTGGAGGTCATGGGCATCAACGCCCGTGACGTCATGGCGGAGGGTGTAATAGGCGGCCAGTTCCACCGTTCCGGGTTCCGGTTCATAGGTTTGAACGACTGCCTGCGCAATTCCGGGCAGCTGCAGGAGGACGGATTCTATTTCGCTCAGCTCGATGCKGTAGCCGCGTATCTTGACCTGAGTGTCGATTCGTCCGAAGTACTCGAGGTCTCCGTCGTCGTTGATCCGTCCGAGATCCCCGGTGCGGTAGATCCGGCCGGAGGGGTTGTTCTTGATGCCCAGGAAATCCGGGATGAAGGCCCGTTCCGTCAGGTCCGGCCGGTTGACGTAGCCCCGTGCCAGCCCTACTCCTGCCAAGCCGATTTCCCCGGTTTCGCCCGCCGGCAGGGCCCGGGGCTCCACGGGATCAACAATGACGGCCGTGTAGGTGGGCAGCGGCACGCCGAAGGACACGGGCGTGTCCGGGTCAAGGAGGGACCAGGTGGCAGTCACCGTCGCTTCGGTCGGACCGTAGACATTCAGGAATCGGCGGCCCGGGCGGTGCCAGCGCTGGACGAGGTCCCGCGGGCAGGCCTCCCCGGAGACCAGGAGAAACCGGAGACCGGGCAGATCATCCTCAAGGGTGGCCAGCAGCGTCGGAACACAGCAAAGGGCTGTGATCCGTTTCTCCTGCAGGTATTCCGCGAGCTCGGCCCCCAGCATGCTGGAGCGTCCGGGCTTGGGTACCAGGGTCGCTCCCACCATCCAGGCAACCCAGATTTCCTCCACGGAAAAATCAAAGGCGATCGTCATGCCCTGGTACACGCGGTCCGTGGGCTCCATGCCGTAGACGTMAGCGGCCACCCGGACAAAATTGCAGATGCTGGCCTGGTCCACCGCCACACCCTTCGGCCGGCCCGTCGAGCCGGACGTGTAGATGATGTATGCCAGCTCATCCTTGGTTCCGCCCTTGGCCGCACCGTTTAGCCGCGAGGGGTCCTTGGCGTCGACCTGGGCCTGTACATCGTCGAGACACACCGTGACAGCGGCCACTTCGGGCACCAAGTCCTTCAGGTGCGACAGTGACAGGATCATCGCCACATTGGCGTCTTCCACAATGTATTGGAGACGGTCGGGKGGAAATCCGGCGTCCAGGGGGACATAGGCCGCGTGGATCTTCAGGACGGCGAGCATCGCCACGTAGGCACGCCACGGCTGGTCGAACAGCAACGCAATGCGGTCACCCGGGCGGGCACCGCACACCAGGAGATGCCGCGCCAGCTGGTTCGCCCGTTCATCCAGTTGCAGGTACGTCAGGACGATGTCCCCTGAATCCACGGCGACCTGGTCCTCCATCCCCTGTTCCCGCAGGCGGTCACAGCGGTCCTCAAACAGCTGGTCCAGCCGTTCCCCCCGGTGCCAGCGGGCAGTCTGGTCCGGTGTGGCCGATGTGAGGATTGTTCCCCMCTCCGAACCGCCATTCACCGACATCTTTCCGYGCAACTCAGGGGGTCGRGTGAGGCCGTTGCCGATCCTCGCGGTCTTGCCCATCCTTTAGCTCCTTCGCTAGAAGTGACGTGCCACGGTTCTGTCGCCTCGCGCGACAGGMGTCCTGTCCTTGCCGGATATCGCAATCCAGGTGCCGACCGGGCGGCCACCGGCGGGCACGAGGGTGCCCTTGCGACCCGTCACCGCCGMCCCGTCCCCCGTCGCCATGCCAAACGCCAGGCGGACGGCCCGTTCGGCATCCGCGAGCCGGTCGGTGGGCGTCGCGGCCCCCAGGCAGGTCTCTGAGATATCGACCAGGTCGAGGCCGACGTCGGCGTCGGAAAGGGCCTTCAGGAATGTGCAGAAGATTTCCGGCGAAGACCTCATGCCCAGGCCGGTGACGGACACTCTGCCCATCTCGCTGTCATGCTGCAGGCCCCGAAATCCGATGGCTCCCTTGGCCGCGTTCAAAACGGAAAGGGCTTGGGCCGCCTGCGCTGCCGGAAGGATCAGGGCAACGTCCGAGCGCCTCKACCCCGGGCCCGCCGGTGTCTGGACGACCGTCTGGACGTTGGCCCCGGACCGCGAGAGCACYTGGAAGATGCGCGAAATGCTGCCCGGTTCGTCCGGAATGCCAACGACGATGATTTTCGACGCCGAGTTGACCCCGGCTACCGCAGTCACCACGGGTTGCTCGCCTGCGGGCTGGCGCAGCCCACCGCGGTCAAGGCCGGGCAGGATCAAGGTTCCTGGTTCCGGCACGAAAGAGGACCTGACATGGATCGGAATGCCGAACCGGCGGGCATATTCAACGCACCGCAGGTGAAGTACCTTGCACCCGGAGGCCGCGAACTCAAGCATCTCTTCGCTTGAGAGGACGTCCAGCTTGCGCGCTGTCGGGACTACGCGGGGGTCCGCGGTATAGACACCGTCAACATCCGTGTAGATCTCGCAAATGCCGGCGCCCAGTGCCGCGGCGAGCGCCACCGCGGTGAGATCCGAGCCACCGCGCCCGAGGGTGGTGATCTTCCGCCGCTTCTTGGTTCTGCCCTGGAAACCCGCAACGATCGGCACTTCGCCGCGGGCCAGACTCGTGCGGACGCGGCCCGGCCTGACATCAGTGATGTGGGCCTTGCCGTGAATGGTGTCGGTGATGAGGCCGGCCGCGCTGCCGGTGAACGTGCGCGGCACCTGGCCCAGATCTGCCAGTGCTATCGCCAGGAGTGCCGAAGACACGAGTTCGCCGATGCTCAGGAGGGCATCGAGGTCGCCGGGAAGCGGCCGGGTGGAAACCTCGGCCGCCAGGTCGCAGAGATCATCCGTGGTGTCGCCCATGGCGGACACCACCGCCACCACCCGGAATCCCTCCTCACGCGTCTTGGCGATCCGCTCGGCGGCCCGGATGATGCCGGCGGCATCGGCCAGCGACGAACCACCGAACTTTTGCACAATGACACTTCCCGGGGGGACACTTCCCGGGGGGATGCCCCGTGCTGTTTCCTCTGGATCGCCATCGTTAGCCGCTGTGGCTTTGCGGGTACCCATTTCTCCCCCGAAATCTACTTCGATTCTTGCGAGCGGTCTTTGCCCCACTGCCGGGGCGTMCGTGCGGATGATCAAACAGTGGATGCCAAGGCGACGGGAACGCCGGTGACGGCCTCTGCGGCCCCGGCGAGAATATCGAGTCCCTTCCGCAGGTTCTCGTGGCTCATGGTCAGCGCGGGCATCGCCTTGATGACCTCACCCTGCGGACCCGACGTTTCCACGAGCAGGCCACGGGCGAACGACTCAGCCGCGATGTTTTCCGCAGTCCCKGGGTGGGGGTAGTAGACACCGGCGAGCAGGCCCCGGCCACGGACAGCGGCGCCGTCGATGCAGGCCGCGATCTGTGAAAGCCCCTCGTGCAGTTGCGTAATGAGGCCTGCGACATGCGACTCAAACCTGCCGTCCTGCCAGTAGTGCTCCAGGGCAGCGGCTCCGGTGACGAAGGCGGGGTTGTGGCCCCGGAATGTTCCGTTATGCTCGCCGGGTTTCCAGATGTCCAACTCGGGCTTGAACAGTGTCAGTGCCATGGGCAGCCCGAAGCCGGAAATGGATTTTGACAGGCAGACGATATCCGGGGTTATGGCCGCATCCTCGAAACTGAAGAATGTTCCGGTGCGTCCGCATCCGGCCTGTACATCGTCAACAATGAGCAAGATGTCGTGCTGGTGGCATAGCTCCGCGAGGCCCTGCAGCCACGATGCGCGGGCGGCCCTAAGCCCGCCCTCGCCTTGGACCGTTTCCACGATCACGGCGGCGGGTTTGTCGAGTCCGGATCCGCTGTCCTCCAGGGCGTGACGGAGCCACAGGAAGTCCGGGGTCTGACCGTCGAAGAATCCGTCATAGGGCATGCTCGAGGCATTCGTCAGCGGCACACCGGCACCCTGCCGTTTCATGGAATTGCCGGTCACCGACAATGAGCCCAGGGTCATCCCGTGGAATGCGTTGGTGAAGCTGAGGATATGTTGCCGGCCGGTGACTTTACGCGCCAGCTTCAGGGCCGCTTCCACTGAGTTTGTTCCGGTGGGACCGGGGAACATGACTTTATAGTCCAAATGCCGGGGCTTGAGGATGAGCTCCTGGAATGATTCCAGGAAGCGCCGCTTGGCAGGCGTTTTCATGTCGAGCGAATKAACGATGGCACCGGAAAGTAGATAGTCCACGAGCGGCCGGAGCAGTACCGGGTTGTTGTGGCCGTAGTTCAGTGCTCCGGCCCCGGAAAAGAAGTCCAGATATTCCCTGCCATCCTCACCGTAGAGGGTGCTGCCGGCGGCCCGCTCAAACACGGTGTCCCAGCTGCGGCAATAGCAGCGGACTTCAGATTCCAAAGTTTCAAAGATGTCCATCTTTCGATGTCCCCCGTACTTC
>NZ_JBFTHK010000192.1:0-7567 GCF_056394205.1 Arthrobacter sp. 10T413_2
GACAATCATCTCCTTGAACTGCAGTGGATACCTGCTCGTTGCGTCGGGCCCCGACGGTTTCAGCCGAGAGTTTAGTCCGGCGAGCAGAAACGGCTCCCGGGGAACTCCCCCAAGTACCTTACATACAAAGAAGCCCKCGGCGCTTGCCACGGGCTTCTTTGGAGGTGTTGCGTTTACTTAGCGTGCGTAGAATTCCACGACGAGCTGCTCTTCGCAGGTCACGGGGATCTCGGAACGCTTGGGGCGGCGCACCAGGCGGGCCTGCAGGGCGTCAAGCTTGACGTCCAGGTAGGCCGGAACCATCGGCAGGACGTCGCGGTGAGCGCCGGCTGCTGCAACCTGGAACGGAGGCATGGTCTCGCTGCGGCTGTGGACGTGGACCAGCTGGCCCTCGCCGACGCGGAAAGACGGGCGGTCAACGCGGATGCCGTCAACCAGGATGTGGCGGTGCACAACCAGCTGGCGGGCCTGGGCGATGGTGCGGGCGAAGCCGGCACGCAGCACGAGGGCGTCGAGACGCATTTCGAGCAGTTCGATCAGGTTTTCACCGGTCAGGCCCTTGGTGCGGCGTGCTTCTTCGAAGGCACGTGTCATCTGGGCTTCGCGGATGCCGTACTGGGCGCGCAGACGCTGCTTTTCGCGCAGACGTACGGCGTAGTCGGAGTCCTGCTTCTTGCGGGCACGGCCATGCTCACCGGGGCCGTACGGGCGGCGCTCCATGTACTTGGCGGCCTTGGGGGTCAGAGCGATGCCGAGTGCGCGCGAAAGGCGTGCGGTACGGCGAGCACGAGTGTTGTTAGCCACTAGTGTCCTTCCAATATCTGCGGTGTGTCAGTGTTACTGGCCTCCACGATGGAGAGCATCGGCCAACCGCTGCCTTTTGCTACTGGGCACAGGGCAACCCTCACTAAACCGAAGTTTCAATGGATTGTGCGTCCGTGCCTTGCCAGACAACGAACCAGCCTACCATGAAGGGGCCCATGGCCCGAAGCCAGTAACGAAATCAGACCCTGGCGTGCACGCCCCKGCTGCCCCGCCGCCCGAATGACGCGGCACCCAGGAATTCCACGGCCACGAAGGGTGCCGGGCCCACCACCCACTCGTCATGACCCGGCGGGATCGCGTAGGTGTCGTTGGCGTGGATCGTGGAGCGCAGCCCTTCGGCTGTCTCGACCTCCAGCACACCGGAAATGCAGAAGCCCAGATGGTGGTGCTGGCAGGCGTCGGTCTGCTCGTAGGGTTTGGTGCTCTCCGACCACCGCCAGCCCGGGCCGAGGATCAACTTGGCCACCGAGTAGTCGTCCACGGTGCAGAGGTCGAATTCGGCCTTGTCCGGGCACCGCTTCCGGTCGGGCACGTCGAAGGATTTGACTGCCATGGCTGTAACGAAATTAATGCTCATGGGACACTGCCTGGGGACTGAGCGGGACGCTCGCATTGGAAGACCTTGGATGGAGCGAAGCCGGCCGTCGTTCGGGGGTCCGGGTAATCGATTGCCGGCGGTGTGAGCCGCGCTGTCCCCTGCGCCGCACGGATGGTCAGCAGGTCAATGCTGGCGTATTTCCACGTTAGACCTCTTGGCCCCTATGTCAACGGCGGATTCCGGCGCTGAAGGGCCGCGCCAGAGCAGCCGCTGGTCAGCGACAGATTACGTGCCGCGGATGATCTTCCGGAGCCGCTCGAGCCGGGTGCCGATGTCCCGTTCAGCCCCGTTGGCGGTGGGTTCATAGTAATTGCGGCCCACGAGATCGTCCGGCGGATACTGCTGGGTGGCCACGCCATGCGGCGCGTCGTGGGAGTATTTGTAGCCCTTGCCGTGGCCCAGCTGTTTTGAGCCCGGGTAGTGCGCGTCGCGCAGGTGAGCGGGGATCCCGTTCCCGAGCCCCGCGCGGACGTCGGCGATTGCCTGGTTGATGCCCATGTACGCGGCGTTGGACTTCGGCGCGGTGGCCAGGTGCACCACGGCTTCGGCCAGGATGATGCGGCCTTCCGGCATGCCGATCAGCTGGACGGCCTGGGCCGCCGCGACGGCGGTCTGGAGCGCCGTCGGGTCCGCCATCCCGACGTCCTCGGCGGCGGAGATCACGATCCGCCGGGCCACGAAGCGCGGGTCCTCCCCCGCCTCGAGCATCCGGGCGAGGTAGTGCAGCGCGGCGTCGACGTCCGAACCCCGKATCGACTTGATGAACGCGCTGGCGACGTCGTAGTGCTGGTCGCCGGCGCGGTCGTAGCGAACCGAGGCAACATCCAGCGCCCGTTCCGTGTGCCGCAACTGGATGGTCACGGGCTTCGGCGCCCCAGCGCCGGCGGTGTCAGCGTCCGCGGCGTCAGTGTCCGCGGTGTCAGTGTCGGTTGCGTCAATGTCGTCCGCGTCCCCGAAGGCGACGCCGGCGGCGGCCTCGAGCGCCGTCAGTGCCCGGCGGGCGTCACCGCCGGAGAGTCGGACAAGGTGTGCCAGCGCTTCGGCGCTGAGCTCGGCTTTGCCGTTCAGGCCGCGGACATCCGTGACAGCCCGCTGGAGGAGGCCCTCGACGTMGGCGTCGGTCAGCGGTTTGAGCGTCAGCAACAGCGAGCGGGACAGCAGCGGGGACACCACGGAGAACGAGGGGTTTTCCGTGGTGGCGGCCACCAGCACCACCCAGCGATTCTCGACGCCGGGTAGCAGCGCGTCCTGCTGGGCCTTGTTGAAGCGGTGGATCTCGTCGAGGAACAGGACAGTGGTGGTCTTGAACAGGTCCCGCGCGGTCAGCGCCTCGTCCATCACGCGGCGGACGTCCTTGACGCCGGCGGTGATAGCGGAGAGTTCGACGAACTTCCGGCCGGGACCCTTGGCGATCACGTGCGCAAGGGTGGTCTTGCCTGTGCCGGGGGGACCCCAGAGGATTACCGAACTCGGCCCGGCGGGGCCGGTCGCGTCGGAGCCGGCGGCGAGCTGKCGCAGCGGAGAGCCCTGGCCGAGCAGGTGCTGCTGGCCCACCACGTCATCCAGGGTGCGGGGCCGCATCCGGACGGCGAGCGGGCTCCGCGGCGAGCCGGCCCCGGCCGTGCGGGCACCGGAGCGGGCGCGGCCGGAATCGTCGGCGCCGCCGTCGTTCCCGCCGTCGTCGTCGCTTCCGTCGGCGTCGTCCYGCCCTGCGCCAAAGAGATCATCCACATAGATAGGCTACTTCTAGTTCAGGTCCGCCCTGCCACCCTTTAGCTGTCCTCCTTATCCCCGCAACGGAAGAGCCGCCAATGCCCAGCCCTGAGTCCCGTGTGGCCTTCGTTTCCGGTGCCCGGCTGCCMGGCTGGGTGGAGCGTTTTGCCTCAAKCCACGGCGCCCTGGTGGAGGAAGAGCTCGACGCCGGTCTGCAGCTGCGCGCCGCGGACGGCGCCGTGGCGCTGCTTCAGGCGCCGTGGCCCGTGGACGGCCGGCCCGGGCGCGGCGGCGACGCGGTGTCGCGGCTGGCGTCCCTGGCCGGGMAGCCCCGGAGCCTCGGTACCGTGCTGGTCCGCCGCGGCGGCTATTCGGTGGCGGTGGTCAGCGGCGGCGCCGTGCTCGCGTCCAAGACCGGCACCCGCCACGTCCAGTCGCGGACCGCTGCCGGCGGCTGGTCCCAGCAGCGCTTCGCTCGGAGGCGCGCCAACCAGGCCGATGCCCTCGTGGAGGCCGTTGCGGAGCACGCCGCGAGGATTTTCGCGGAGCACCGGATCGAGTACGTGGCGCCGGGCGGCGACCGGACGCTGGCCGACCAGGTCCTCGCCGAGCCGGTCCTGAAGCGCTATGCCGGCGTGGCCCGGCTGGCGTTCCTTGACGTCCCGGATCCGCGTGCCGCTGTCCTCAAAAAGGCTGCGGCGGAGCTGTGCTCGGTGCGGATCCTGGTGACGGATCCGGCGTCGTAAGAACCGGCGTCGTATGAACCGGCGGCCGTTCCATCCCCCAATGTATGCAGATGGAACGACCGCCTCGTCGCTACCCGGCGGCTGGACGCCGCGGCTACTCTTCCGGCGCCAGGGTGACGGTGACGCCGTTGAGTTCCGCGGTGAAGTCAAGCTGGCAGGAGAGCCTCGAGCCGCATTCCTGGTAGCCCTCGGCATCGACCAGCAACTCGAGTTCGTCATCGCTGCGCTCGGCCAGGGTGTCGAAGACCTCCTTTTCCAGGAAGACGTGGCAGGTGGCGCAGGAGGCGGTGCCGCCGCAGGATGCCAGGACCGGAAGGTCGTTGTCCCGGAGGGCCTCCATCAGGGTCTGGTCCGGCTCCCACTCAAGGTCGTGGGTGGAGCCCTCGCGGTCGATCACGGTGAGTTTGTTGTTGCTCATGGTGGTTCCTTCGGTTTCAGGACGCTGCGAACGCGGCGTCGGTCAGCGGGGTGCCGGGATCGGCGGCCAATAAAGGATCAATCCGTGTTTTCTGTGCGATCAGTTTCTTGGCCGGACGGAAGTCGGTGAGACCTGCGATGGTGTCGACGGCGGCGAGGCGCCCGTCGCGGAGGTAGACCACCGAGAACTTGCCCTCCGCCGGGGTGCCGCGCACGATCAGGTCGTCGTCGGTGCGCCGGACCCCGGCCGTCTGGAGCCGGACGCCGTGCTGGACGGTCCAGAACCAGGGGATCTCCGGATCCGCGGGGGCCTGGCCCGTGATGTCAGCTGCGACCCTGTCGGCCTGAGCCATGGCGTTCTGGATGCATTCGAGGCGCTGGCTGGCGCCGTCGATGGTGCTGGTGAAGCGCGTKACATCGCCCGTGGCGTAGATGCCGGGGACCGAGGTCCGCCCGTCGTCGTCCACGAGGATCCCGTCCTGGCACTGGAGGCCGGCCTCGGCGGCAAGTTCCTGGTTGGGCACCACGCCGATTCCGGCGAGGACGACGTCGGCCGGGTAGGCCGCGCCGTCGGCGGTGACGACGCGCTCGGCCCGGTCAGACCCCTCGACGGCGGTCACCGCGGCGCCGAAGACGAACCGGACACCGTTCTGTTMATGGAGCCGCTCAAAGAAGCGGGATACCGGCTCGGAGGTCACGCGGCTCATCACGCGGTCCTGGAATTCGAGCACCGTGACGTCGCAGCCTTTCGCGGCTGCGGCGGCGGCGACTTCCAGGCCGATGTATCMCGCGCCGATGATGGCGACCCGGGCGCCGGGGACGAGGGCGCGTTTGAGTTCAAGGGCGTCGTCCCGGGTCCGCAGGGCCTGCACCCCGGGGAGTTCCGCCCCGGGGACTGTCAGGGACCTGGCGCGGGAGCCGGTGGCGATGACRAGGCGGTGGTAGCCGTGGCGGCTGCCGTCGGACAGCTGGACGGTCCTGCCGCCCGGGTCGATGGCGTCGACGGTGAGCCCTGCCCGCCGGTTAATGCGCTTGTCGTGGTAGAACTTTTCTTTGCGCAGCACGGCGGACTCATCCGGAGCGCCGGCCTTCAKGAGTTCCTTGGACAGTGGAGGGCGTTCGTAGGGCGTCTCCTTTTCCGCTTCGAGCAGCAGGATGTCCCCCTCCCAGCCGCGGGATCGCAGTCCTGCGGCCACCGCGACTCCGGAGTGGCCGGCGCCGACGATGACGATTGGATTCAGGACGGACTCAGTGGGCTGCTGACTAGGCATTGAACTTCTCCAGCTCGACGTAAAGGTGTTCCGGACCTKAGTTGGTCAGGTTGTTGCCCCGGACGTATTCGATCGGCTTGTCTTTGTTGAGGGTCAGGGAGCCGAGCTTTGCGGCGAGGAGTTCCACCGTTACGACCGTTTMCAGCCTGGCCAGCGGGGCGCCGAGACAGCTATGCACACCGTGGCCGAAGCCGAGGTGGCCGTMGGTGTTGCGGTCGATGTTGAAGGTCTCGCCGTCGRGGTACTTGGCGCYGTCGCGGTTCGCCGCTGCCGGCAGCAACCGGACGATGGCGCCGGCAGGGATGCGCACGCCGGCAACCTCGACGTCTTCGGTGGTGATCCGGCTGGCGCGCTGCACCGTTCCGCGGAAGCGGGCCAGTTCCTCGACGAAGAGGTTCGCGTCGGCGGGGTTCTGCCGGATCCGGTCCAGCAGCCCGGGTTGCTCGCTGAAGACCCGGAAGGCGTTGGCCAGCAGGATGGTGGTGGTGTCATGGCCGGCAACGAAGACGAAAGCGCAGAGTTCCTTGGCTTCCTTCTCGCTGAGGAGGCCTTCCTTCCACATCCGGGCGATATGGCCGCCCACGGACTCGCTTTCCTCGCGGTAGAGCCGTTCCATGGTGCCCTTCAGGTACGCGAAGAACTCGAAGGTGCTCTGTTCGTCGGTTCCCGTGCCCTGCGCATTGCGGGCCAGCCTGCCGAAGTAGCTGAAGGTCTCATCCGACCAGAACTTCATCTTCTCGAAGTCCGACGCCGGGACATCCAGCAGKGCGCTGATGGTGGACATGCTCAGCGGGATCGCGTAGTCATCGACGGCGTCGCCGCCGCCGGCTGCGATCATCGGGTCCAGATATTTGTGGGCGTTCTCGCGGACCCGGTCTTCAAAGCGGGCGATCGCCTTTGGAGTGAAGGCCTGCGCAACGACCTGGCGCAGCCGCGTGTGGTTCGGGGCATCGAACAGGGTCAGGAAGGTCAGCGGCACCGGGTCCACCACTTGGGAGGAAAAGACCTTCGGGGYGCGCATGGCCTTGCKGACATCCTCATAGCGGGAGATGAACCAGACGTCCGAGACCGGCGAGKCGGCGCGGAGAACCGGAGCGTTGTCCCGCATCCATGCGTAGTGCGCGTACGGGTCACCCTGGGTTCCGTCGTCGACGACCTTGAACGGCGCCATGCCATCCGGCCAGGCGAGCTCATGGGAGTAAGGCGGTGCGGCCGGCCCGGAGAGTGACTCGTCCACGGGCGTTAGTTCTGTGGTGGCGGCAGACATCATTGTCCTTCTTTCATGCGTGACTGTCGTGGGTGACTCACGCGGGTGAATTCCCCGTGCGAGTCGACGTGATCCACGTCTCAATCAAGAGTGCCCACCGGCCACGCGTCGGCCCCATAGGGCTTCCGTTCATCGGTTGTGAAAGTMGCCCGGCGGCTCTTGTGCGCAGGCGAGCGTGACGGTGAAACCGGAGCCGATTGTCAGTGGCAGGAAGTGTGTCACCCCCGGGCTCGATTACCGCACTAAATTGACCCGCAACCGGTCGTTCAGGCGGATTGGTATAGGCCCCATTCGGGGATGGGCTCGTCGAGGGGTGGCGGCCAGCCAGGGTCGTCGGTGTTTGCGGCGGGGAATGGGTGCCCRGCCGTGAAGTGGTGCCAGTCGGGGAAGGGATCCGGGGGCAGTTCCGGCTCGGGATCCGCGGGCACGCCTCGCTCCGACCATGGGCTTGGGTCTGTGGCTGTAGCCGTGATCGGGAGGTTGGCCGGCCAGCGGGGCGGTTCCCAGTCCTGATGCTCGCTCGGATAGTAGCGTTTTGAGGGTGAAATCCAGCCCGGCGCGCTCGTTGTGCTGGCCCCGACGGGTGTCCAGGCCGAGGAGTGTTTCAGACGGTGGTGTTTCGGGCAGGGCTGGCCCAGGTTGGCGATGCCGGTGGTGCCGCCGTCGGCCCAGGCCAGGAGGTGGTCCGCCTCGTTGTCCAGGGAATGGTTGTTACAGCCGGGAAACGGGC
>NZ_JBFTHK010000193.1:0-7431 GCF_056394205.1 Arthrobacter sp. 10T413_2
GCAACAACCAGATACGGACCATGGTCAACACCCTGACCAACTGGCTCGTCGAGGACCACGCCGAAGCCGAGGAACCGTCCTCGCGCCGGCTGCACCTGCACTTCCTGCACAGCCCGGTCGAGATCCATGACGACGCCGCGAATCCCGGCAAAGTCGCCGGCATCAAATTTGAACGCATGCAGCTCGACGGCACCGGGAACGTCAAGGGCACCGGGGAATTCCTCAACTACCCGGTCCAAGCCGTCTACCGGGCGATCGGCTACCACGGCTCGCCGCTGGATGAGCTGGAGTACGATGCCCGACGCGGCGTTGTCMCCAACGAAGGCGGCCGTGTCCTCGACGCCGACGGGAAGCCGGTCCCCGGGATCTACGCCACCGGCTGGATCAAGCGCGGACCCGTCGGGCTGATCGGCCACACCAAGGGTGACGCGCTGGAGACCATCGGCTACCTGCTGGAAGACCGGCTMACCTTGCCGCCGGCGCAGAACCCGGACCCGCAGGCCATCATCGATCTGCTGCAGGAACGCGGCATCCAGTACACGACCTGGGAAGGGTGGATCAAGCTCGATGCCCACGAGCTCGCCCTCGGTGCGGAGTGGTCGGCTGCGGAGAACGCCAACGGGATTGAGCGGGAGCGCATCAAGGTGGTGCCGCGCGAGGAGATGATTGAGATTTCCCGCGACTAGCCTGTCCCGTCAGCGGCGCCCGGACGTAGAATTTCACGCACAAGGACTGCCGCGGCGGACGCCGTACCGCCATGCTGCAAACCCCGTGCTGTAACCGTCGTGATGTGACCCCCGTGCTGTGTTTCCCCTGCTGCGATTCCCCTTCGGGAGGTGCCATGGACGAACAACTCCGCTGGATGGATGCCACGGAGCAGGCCGACCTGGTCCGCTCCGGCCAGGTCAGTGCCGCCGAACTCCTCGCCGAGGCCCGGGACCGCATCAGGGAACTCAACCCGGTGGTGAATGCCGTCATCGCCGGGCTGGACACCGACACCGACACCGCGGACGGCGGGGCGCMCGGCAGCACCCCCACCGACGACCTTCCGTTTGCCGGGGTGCCGTTCCTGGTCAAGGACCTCGCGMTGGAAATCGCCGGGACGCCGTTCTCCGAAGGCTCAMGCTGGCTCGCCGGAAACGTCTCCGGCCACAGCCAGGAACTCGCGCGGCGCTTCCGCCGAGCGGGACTGGCCATCATCGGCAAGACCAATACGTGCGAGTTCGGACTGAGCCCGCACTGCGAACCGGTCCTGCACGGGGCAACCCGCAACCCCTGGGACCTGTCCCGCTCCACGAGCGGATCCAGCGGCGGGTCGGCGGCCGCCGTTGCAGCCGGGATCGTCCCGATGGCCCATGGCAACGACCTCGGCGGGTCGCTCCGGTATCCCGCGGCGTGGTGCGGTCTGGTCGGCCTCAAACCGACCCGKGGACGGGTGCCGCTGGGCCCGGAATACGGTGACGTCGTCGGCGGCCTCGCCACCGAATTCGCCCTGGCCCGCACAGTCCGCGACGCCGCAGCGCTGCTGGACGCCGTCGCCGGTCCGGCTCCCGGGGACCCCTACCTGGCGCCGCCGCAGTCACGCCCTTATGCGGCCGAGGCCGTGACACCGCCGGGACGGCTCAGGATCGCGGCCACGGCCACTCCCAATCGCGGCCAGACAGTCCATCCTGACTACCTGCGGGCCTTCGACGCCGCCGTGCGCTTGCTGAGCGACCTGGGCCACGACGTCCAGGAAGCGCACCCCGAACCCCTGGACCGGGCGGGGCACCACGCCATCCGGGCCGTATACGCCGCCGCAGCCGCCTGGATCGAGGGCTACTGGACTCGGCGGCTGGGCCGGGGGCCGGAACCGGGGGAGCTGGAACCGTATACCGAGGTCCTGTTCGGGCGCGGCCGGAAGGTCAGCGCCGGGGATTACCTGCAGGGCGTGGAGGAGCTCCAACGCTTCAGCCGCCGGGTTGCCGGCTTCTTCCAGACCTACGATCTGTGGCTGACACCGACAGTCGGCTGGCCGCCGCTGCCGCTCGGCACGCTGACGGCGACGGCGGAGGACCCCGTCCGCGGGGAACGGGAGGCCGGCCGCTTCCTGATGTTCGACKGCGAATACGCCAACATCACAGGCAACCCGGCCATGTCCGTGCCGCTGGGCACCGATTCCGCCGGGCTTCCCGTCGGGATGTCCTTCCTCGCCGGCTTCGGCGCCGAAGCCACCCTCTTCCGGCTGGCCGCCCAGCTGGAGCAGGCCAGCCCCTGGGCCGGGCGACGGCCTGCACTCAAGCAATCCATGTGAAGGAGACCCGTCATGTATCTGGGCACSATGTATCTGGGAATGTACAGCTTCCGCGGCGACCCGGCGGAGCTTCTCGCAGGCCACGACCGCTTGCTGGCTCTCCTGCCCGCCGGCCAGTTGGAGCTGCATCTGTGCGTGCAGACGGAGGACGGCATCGCCGTTCTGGACACTTGCCCGAGCCGGGAGGTCTTTGACCGTTTCAGCGGCGGCAGGGAATTCCAGGAGCTGATAGCGGCCGCCGGGCTGCCACGCCCCGAGATCCAGCACGTGGGCGAGATCAAGAGCTACGTCCTGCCGCCGGGAGCCGGCGCCTGAGCCCCTCCGGGCCCACCTATGGAACAAGGCGGTGCATTTCCAAACTCCCCGCACKGAACTAGACTGGGCCGGACGAGGCGGCCTCCGGCACGCCGTCGAGCCCGTCCGGTGGGAGTTCAATGAGGAATCTGGTCCATCCGGCAGCKCTGCTACCGCCAGCAGGCGGCGTCACCGCAGCGCTGCGGCAGAAGCATGCCAGCGCCGGGCACGAGGAACTGGATTCCCGGGGTCTCGTCTTTCCGGAGGACCTGCACCTGCCCGGGCTCAGCAGCCTGATCCGGGAGTCGTGGCGCCGTTCGGCCGAACTGCACGCCAACCCGGACAACCCCGAGGCCCCCCTGGCCATGGACCGCGAAGAACTTGAGGAATACCGCCGCCAGCACCCCCTGGCCGCCATCATGCCTGTGATCCACAAGCTCCTGGTCCTGCCAAGCCATGACAGCGGGATGCTGGTGGCCGTGGGGGACGAAGTCGGCCGGCTGCTGTGGGTGGAAGGCGACKCCGCCCTGCAGCGCCGGGCCGAAGGCATGATGTTCGTCCCCGGCGCCGACTGGTCCGAGGCGACGGTGGGCACCAGCGCCCCGGGCACCGCGCTGGCCCTGGGCCGGGGCATCCAGATCTCCGGCGCGGAACACTACAAGCGTTCGGTCCATCCCTGGAGCTGCACGGCCGTGCCGTTCCACGACCCGGATTCCGGCGCACTTCTGGGGGTCGTCGACATCACCGGCACGGAGACGGCCGTAGCCCCCCACACCCTGTCCCTCGTCGAGGCGACGGTCGCCGCTGCCCAGGCGCATCTGCGGGTGGAACGGCTCCAGCTGGCCGCCGCACGCCAGTCCTCGCCCTCCCGGCGGAGAAGCCCGGCCGCGCCGAAAACGGCCGGGGCACCGKCCGCCGGCAGCCTGTACCGGAACAGCCTCCAACTGCTTGGCCGCGATCAGGCCCTGCTCAGCATTGACGGCCGCACCGTGTCACTGTCCGCCCGGCACAGTGAGATCCTCGCCCTGCTCAGCACCCACCCCGAAGGCCTGAACGCCGAGGAGCTGTGCGCCCTCCTGTACCCCGGGGAGGCCTCCACCATGACGCTGCGCGCGGAGATGGTACGGCTGCGCAAGGTCCTGCAGCAGCTCAATCCCGAGGCCGTCCCGGCGTCACGCCCGTACCGCTTGCCGGTCGACCTCGTGCCGGACTCCGGACAGGTGCTGAGCTGCCTGCAACGCGGCGCTCACCGGATAGCGCTGGAAATCTACCGCGGCGCCGTACTGCCGCGCTCGGAGGCGCCCGGCATCGTGGAGCTGCGGGCCAGGGTTTCCGCGCTGATGCGCGAGGCACTGCTGACGGACGGCAGCGCCGAGTCACTGCTGAAGTACGCCGAACTGCCCGAGGCAAAGGACGACGTCGACGTCCGGACCGCCGCGCTGAAGCTGCTGGCACCGCGCTCGCCCAAGCGTGCCGCCGTCGTCGCCGATCTGGAACGGCTGGACCGGGAACTGAGCGCCTGAACCGTCACGGCCCGGGCACCCGGACCGTGACCGGGCTCACATCGTTGCAACCTGACTGCAACCTTCGCGCCCMTAGGCTGAGTGCAACGGGGGCCGGAAGCGCCTTGCTGCCCCCTCTCTTGCACAGTAAAGGAGCTAGCAATGACTGTTTACGCCCAGCCCGGTACCGAGGGCTCGAAGGTCACCTTCAAGGACCGCTACGAGAACTGGATCGGCGGCGAGTGGGTTGCCCCGGTCAAGGGCCAGTACTTCGAGAACATCACCCCCGTGACAGGCAAGGCTTTCTGCGAGGTGGCCCGCGGCACCGCCGAGGACATTGAGCTGGCGCTGGACGCCGCGCACAAGGTTGCGCCGTCCTGGGGCAAGACCTCCGTGGCCGAGCGCGCCGCGATCCTGAACAAGATCGCGGACCGCATCGATGCGAACACCGAGATGCTCGCCGTCGCCGAATCCTGGGACAACGGCAAGCCGATCCGCGAAACCCTCAATGCGGACATTCCGCTCGCCGCCGACCACTTCCGCTACTTCGCCTCAGCCGTCCGCGCCCAGGAGGGCCGRCTGTCCCAGCTCGACGACGACACCACTGCCTACCACTACCACGAACCCCTCGGCGTCGTCGGCCAGATCATTCCCTGGAACTTCCCGATCCTCATGGCCGTCTGGAAGCTCGCCCCCGCCCTCGCCGCCGGCAACGCCGTCGTCCTGAAGCCGGCCGAGCAGACCCCGTCCTCCATCCTGGTGCTGATGGAACTGATCAKCGACCTCCTGCCGGCCGGCGTMATCAACGTGGTCAACGGCTTCGGCGTGGAGGCCGGCAAGCCCCTGGCCTCCAGCCCGCGGATCCGCAAGATCGCTTTCACCGGCGAAACCACCACCGGCCGGCTGATCAGCCAGTACGCTTCCCAGAACCTGATCCCGGTCACGCTGGAACTCGGCGGCAAGAGCCCCAACATCTTCTTCAACGACGTTGCCGACACCAACGACGCCTTCTACGACAAGKCCCTTGAAKGCTTCACGCTCTTCGCCTTCAACCAGGGCGAGGTCTGCACCTGCCCGTCCCGCGCCTTGGTCCAGGAAGGCATCTACGACTCCTTCATGGCCGACGCGCTGGCCCGCACACAGAAGATCATCCAGGGCAACCCCTTGGATACCGAGACGCAGCTCGGCGCCCAGGCCTCCAATGACCAGCTCGAGAAGATCCTGTCCTACATCGACATCGGAAAGCAGGAAGGCGCCAAGGCCCTCACCGGCGGCGCCCGCGCCGAACTGTCCGGGGACCTGGCCGGCGGCTACTACGTGCAGCCCACCATCTTCGAGGGACACAACAAAATGCGGATCTTCCAGGAGGAGATCTTCGGCCCGGTGGTGTCCGTGACGCGCTTCAGCGATTACAACGACGCCATGGGGATCGCCAACGACACCCTCTACGGCCTCGGCGCCGGCGTCTGGTCCCGCAACGGCAACGTTGCCTACCGAGCCGGCCGCGAGATCCAGGCCGGCCGCGTGTGGGTCAACAACTACCACGCCTACCCGGCCGGTGCCGCGTTCGGCGGGTACAAGTCCTCCGGCATCGGACGCGAGAACCACTCCATGATGCTGGACCACTACCAGCAGACCAAGAACCTCCTGGTCAGCTACAACGAGAACAAGCTCGGCTTCTTCTAAGCCGCATTGACCCGGGCGGGGCGGATCGGAAGTGATCCGCCCCGCCCGCACCATGCCTGGCCACCCCCGGGCGGGACGTACCACCCACCACCCCACGGAGTACACCAAACCCTGAATACGCCCTAAAGCTAGGCCCCATAACTAGGCCCCATAACTACGCCCCATAACTACGCAAGGATTTCGCCAATGACGACGACAATGCAAGCAGCTGTAGTAACTGAATTCGGCAAGGACCTCCAGATCCAGGACCTCCCCATTCCCTCCCCGGGCCGCGGCGAGGCGCTGGTCAAGGTCATCACCACCGGCGTCTGCCACACCGACCTCCATGCGGCGGAAGGCGACTGGCCGGTAAAGCCKACCCCGCCGTTCATTCCCGGCCACGAAGGCGTGGGCGAAGTCGTGGCCCTCGGCGAAGGCGTCACTGACCTGGCCGTCGGAGACCTGKTGGGCAACGCCTGGCTCTGGTCCGCCTGYGGCGACTGCCAGTTCTGCCGGACAGGCTGGGAAACCCTCTGCGAGGCCCAGAAGAACGCCGGCTACAGTGTGGACGGTTCCTTCGGCGAGTACATGCTGGTGGACAGCCGCTTCGCTGCCCGAATCCCCGCCGGCTCAGATCCGGTGGAAGTGGCTCCGGTGCTCTRCGCGGGCGTCACCGTCTACAAGGGCCTGAAGATGACCGAGGCMAAGCCCGGCCAGTGGGTCACCATCTCCGGGATCGGCGGACTCGGCCACATCGCTGTCCAGTACGCCGTGGCCATGGGGTTGCGGGTCGCGGCGGTGGACATCGCCGACKACAAGCTCGCCCTGGCCAAGAAGCACGGTGCAGAGCTGACGGTCAACGCCCTGCACGAGGATCCCGCCGAAGTTATCCAGCGCGAAACCGGAGGATGCCATGGAGTCCTGGTCACGGCAGTGMACCCGTCAGCGTTCGGGCAGGCCATTGGGATGGCCCGGCGCGGCGGAACGATCGTGTTCAACGGGCTGCCACCGGGGGACTTCCCGGCGCCGATCTTTGAGATTGTGCTCAAGGGGCTGACGGTCCGGGGCTCCATTGTGGGCACGCGGCAGGACCTTGAGGAGGCCCTCGACTTCTACGCCCAGGGCAAGATCCACCCCACGGTGTCCACGAGGGCGCTTTCCGAAGTGAACGCTGTTCTTGATGAGATGAAGCACGCCAAGATCGACGGCCGTGTGGTGCTGAGGTTCTGATGAAAGAAGGACGCTGATGCCGGAGACCAAGCTCGACGCCGCCGTGACCCGTCCGGGGGAGGACTTCTCCCGCGTGGCGCTCACCCCGGAGGCTGTGGGCCTGTTGCGCAAGCTGTGGGTGCAGCACGGCCCGCTGATGTTCCATCAGTCCGGCGGCTGTTGCGACGGTTCTTCGCCCATGTGCTACCCGGCCGGGGAGTTCATCACGGGGGACTCGGACGTGTTGCTTGGCCTGTTCGACATTTCGGACGGAATCCAGCCCCAGCCGGTGGAATTCTGGATGTCGCGGGAGCAGTTCAACTACTGGAGCCACACGCACCTGACGGTCGACGTCGTCCCTGGCCGGGGGAGCGGTTTCTCGGTGGAGGCGCCGGAAGGCAAGCGGTTCCTGATCCGCTCGGCGCTGATGGAAAACTGGCCGGTCTGAGCCGGAACAGCGGAGCGTAG
>NZ_JBFTHK010000194.1:0-7375 GCF_056394205.1 Arthrobacter sp. 10T413_2
ACATCAAACGCACCGCCCGCGGCTACCGCAACGCAGGGAACTACAAATCGATTATTCTCATGAGAAGTGCCGTCCGGACGGCGGCATGACACTCATCCGGGAATCAATTTCCCCTTGAACCTTGAAGAGCCGGTTTTATCGCCCTGATGTCGTCGGCTTCACGTATGCGCTGTTATCCGCGTTGTTGATTCCTGTCCCTGCATGCCGTTGGTGCTGATCAACTGCGCCTCCGCAGCCGGCGGCCTGGCGGCATGTAGGTGGACTCCTCGCCGAGAATGTTGGCTACGCAGAGCAGGGGGACGGCGGTGGGACTCTGGATGCTTCGTCGCGCGAGTTCAGCTGACGGCTGTGGACCCGGGTATTCCTCATGAGCCTTTTTTGCTTCCGTTGTCCTCGTGATGGCTGCGATCAATCACGTGACGAGCTGCCTCCCGGATTATCCTGGCCGGGTGTTCCGTGGTCATCTTGGAGACTTCATAACGAACTTCGTCGCTGTAGTGAATCCACTCATCACTGGTGGCCATTCTTTGGAGGCCATGGAGCGTGAACAGTGGAACTCGAATGCCCCCCGACCGGAGTGAGTTTAGGAGTGCTGAATAGACGAGGGGAGAGATGCCCGTTTGTACTTTGCCCACGAGGGCGAGGCTGCGCGCTGCTTGAGAACGCACCGTAGGATCAATGTCTCGAGTCAGCTGAAGCAATAGCAGCTGCCCCCACTCCCACTCCTGATGCGATGAAGATACATCAGGAAGCAGCTCTGCTGCCGAAGTCCGCTCATCCGCGGAGATACTGCCCGCCATCTCAGTAGCCGCTGCGATGGCTTCATTTCTAGACAAGATGTGAAGAACTACACCTGCCCGCAGCGCTTCGGCGAATTTGGACGAAGGATCCGGCTCGAGGAAGACGCCGCGCAGCTCCGAATCKATTATCGAAGCCCAGTTGGAGCGCATGATGGAGGCAACCTCTTCCGGAACTGTGGACTGACCGTAATCAGCGATCCGGATGAGCGATCTTGCTTTCATTTCCTGGGCAACTTTTGCGTCGGTCAGGAAGCGGGCGACGGCGTGCCAAACCTTCGTGCTTTCGTAAAGCCGGGCGAACAGGGTGGCCAACTCTCCGGAGTCGGTGCCCCCGAACGACATTGAACCGTGGCTGGCGCTTTCCCGAATTTCCTCCAAAGCGGCGATACAGGCTGATTCTGCGCGAGCGACCACGCTGGGGGCGATCCCAGGCAATTCGTCGTGATGTGCGACTAAGTACAGAGGAAGTCCACTCTCAGGCATGGAATYCAGCACCAGATCATGTCGGACGGGTGCCGCTACTTTTGATGCTCGCACTGCCAGTTGGGCATGATATTTGTCGTCCTTGTTCAGCTCCCCCCATGACCGCCATCCCATTACCGTCGTTTGAGTGACCGCGTCCCAATTGAGAGTCTCCAAGAGACGTAGAAGTTCGCCTTCGATCAGGTCTGTGGAGAAATTTCCGTTGACTGCTTCTAGGGCTGCTTCCGCAACTTCTTGGTGCAGGCCGGTCTCCGGCAGAAACGTAACAACCGMGTTCCATATGGCGCGTTCGTCGATATGGCGCATTCGGGCAGCGAGTCTAGGGGAGCGAATGAAGCTAAGGGCGCCCCCCAGAGAGCGCTGCACCATGTCTAGGTCCAGGTACGGCGCTGCAGAGGCCAGAACCATTAGATCAAGCTCAGAAATATCTGAGGGGAATCCTGAACGCCCCAAAATCATCGTAGCGTCTTCCAATAGCGCGGGGCCGGGTCCGCGCATGTAGACCCATTCGAGGGCACGTTTCAAACTGTCCTTTGCTCTTGCCTGTCGAAGCAGGCGCAGACTATCTCTTACTTCCCAGGTATCTTCTTCTTTGGTTGCCTCCGATTCGCGCAAGATGCGAACTTGGGCGAGGGCCTCACGTCCCTTCATGAACGCATTGACGTCTCCACACAACTCAGCGGTTAGAAGCGTCTCCAGGGCCGGGGAGATCACCGGGTCTTCGTTCCGAAATGTTCTGCCGCGTTTGCGAGGTCCTATGGTTTCTTCAAATAGATGCTCCACGTACTTTCGGTCTCGAGAGGCAGCTGACAGCTCGCCCCTGAGATCCGGCCAAGTAGCTCGTGACTTAACAACTTGAACCCAAGTAGTTCCCTCGAAACCTTCCACGCGGGCCCGCAGTTCGCGGCAATGGGAGGCGATGGCCTCTCGAATGTCGTCTTGAACAAGGTCTGAATCCCAGCCGATCCCCGGGGAGACTGTGAACGGATCCCAGCTCCYCTCTGCAGTTAGGAGAGCGTCAACCAAGCCGAGAGAAAGAAGTGCTCCTGCGTAGTCGAAGACTTCATACTTCCGAGCGGCGATTTGCTKATGTAAAAGCGCCGAGGCTAGTGAAGAGCTCGCTGATGAAGGATCTTCTAAGCGCGCAGCAAGCGCGTCGAGACGCTGAATAGCGGAGGGGTATTCGTCTAGCTCAATTTCGGCGACAGCGGCAAACATGGCCGCGGCGATGCGAGCACCCATGGGCAGATCACCACGTTCGGTGAATTTCCACAGGTCATCGGCACCCTGACGAATACTGCCGATCAGGACTGACCGTTTGGAAGCATCAACGAGTTCGGAGGCCCATTCATCTGGATCTTCAGGAAGGAGCTCGGTGTATCTTTCCAGGTCGCTTGGGCGGCAGCGAGCTACGAGTGCCATGACGCTTGCGGCGCTGACTTCGCTTTGAGAAAAATTAGGGTGCGGTGCAATCGCCCAAGGAGCCGCTACAGCTGCTACCCATGCTCCGTCGTTTAGAGTCTCCAAGGACGCGCCTCGTTTCTGAGTAGGAAATAGTTGATCGATTCGGCGCTCTGCCCCTCGGTGCTTTCAGAGGAAGAAAAGCCCAGATGCCGCACGGCAAGTCGAATGTGTTTTTCGGCAGCTTCTTGCAGGCTGGAGGGTTCAAGCATTCGAATGGCGTACTTCTTGGGAATGGGATCCAGTTGCGAGTTGGCCAATTCGGTCACGGCTTCTTCATCCAGTGGGGGATACGACGGTTGGCAAGCGGCCAGCACGATGCGGGTAGAGGGCTGGGGATGGATCGTAGCCAGCGCTTTTGTTATGTGCTCTMCTGCGAGGATCAGATGATGAGCGCTTGCAGGGTAAAGCAGAAAATGCAGTAGAGCGTCTTCGCCCGATTGCGTGTTCAGTTGCACGGGTGCCGGGTCGGATTGAACCGCGACGATTGCGTCTWCTAGCGATTCTTCCCAATCAACGCCGACTATTAGAAGCGATCGATAGTGCACCACGAGCTTCTCAGCCGTCATGGATTCCGTGCTGTCGCTATCAGGACTTTCGAGCGTTGAAAATATAKAGTCCTCGTCTGGGCTGGAACCGGATCGCCACAGAGCTCCCCTGCGACTTCTACCGGGATTAATTGCGAAGTTCCCGTAAGGTCTGCCGACGACACCGAACCTCTGATGTCGGCCAGGGCGCCCGGGCAGTCTCGAATCCCGGAGGGCGGTTCCAACATTTGGACGGAGACATTCAACCGMTCCGTAGGAAACACGATGCTGAGAGGAACCATCAGGAGGAGCAAGCCCAGTGCACCGAGGCCGAGACCCTTACCCCATTTTGTTCGAGTCCTGATGGACCTTACTAGGTCTCTTGTCTGCCGGTCAGAAGCGTTCACGAAGTCCAGAACGGAGCGTGAACTGGATGTGTCATCCGAATCCTCAGAGTCTTTGAGGCTGTACATCGAGGCACTCAAGAAAAAGCAGACGCTTATGGCGAGAATGCAGATGCCGCCATATCCTGCGGCCTTTGTCGCAGTGGGAAAGGCTTGGCCAACGTTGGAGAACACCAAACCCGCGGCTAATGCCCCTGACGCGGTGGCGAGCAACGTGGCAACGGAACGTGCGCGATCGCGATACCTGTCAACATCCGTCCGATACGAAGTAACGATAGCTACGGCCTGCTCTTGCGTTATCTCCGTAGTCATCGGTCCATCTTATTCATTGCATGCCATCCGGGATGTCAGCCACGTCGTGAATCTGTGGTTGAGTTCGAACTCCTCCAGAGTTGAATGGCCGAGCACTAAAGAGGTTCGGAGTCGGGCCGATGGCACTGTATACGGGGAGGGCTGCATAGGCGTTACCCATCACTCACCGGACTAGGCTGGTCGGGAGCCGCATACCCAGTCCACCGCAGCGTTAGGCACCGTCCCTCACACTTAACCAACCTGGGTCTCACAAACGATCCATTACCGAGACGGTCCGGCCGTCTTTTCAAAGGTGCCAGAAAAGTCGAAGATCTTGCTGTTCTACGTGCACTTCTTTTGTCTCAAAAGCCGTCCAGCAACAGCTAGTCTCACAACGGCAACATGTCCGGGATTAGGAGAAAAGTGGTTGGCCACGCTTCGAGTGAGTCACGGTCTAGGAGAATGCGACCAGCACCAAACTTGCCGGCCGGCCCCGGGCCAAGCCACATTCACAGGTTTCGAGGATGGCGCCGTTGAAGGTCAGCCGCGGGGCATGGCTGCGTTCCAGCTCGAGTGTTGGATCGACGGGACCCTGCGTCAGGAGATTCTGTTTAGGTAGTGGCATCGTTTCCTCGGCGGATCTGGCCCGGTACTGGTCGCGGCTGGCTCCGGGGTCCATCAGGGTCCGTCCCCGCCCGTTGGGAAGGGGCCCCGGCCAGGCATCGACATACGGCGACACGCAAGCCGCCAAACCCAAACGCCGCACGGCTGGCCGCCTTAGGGCGTTCCGCCGTTCGTCAAATGGTGCGGTGCACGTGGTAGCACGACGGGCAGTTCAAGGTACGTGCTGTACGGATGGCCAKGTCATTGATCTCTTGCAGTACGTCCTCCTTAATGTCTTCCCACCGGTGCTCATGGTCGATAAATATGGACCAGGCTTGTGGGACGAGGTCCTTACCCAGGACGATGACCGACGCCCTAATGGACAGGCCCCAATGCTTGATCATATTGAAGTCGCCCCGTGGAAAGTTCTCGGCGGTCTGAACGATCTTCAACGCATGATCGAGCTGCATCTGTAGCTGGGCCTGCTCACGGAGGAAGGCCCGCTCGTCTTCTATCGCAGCTGTAGCCTCCCGACGGTCACTATCCGCACGGTCATCAGCAGCCCGGCGATCACCCACCGCCAGCGACATCGCCGTTGCTCGATCCTTTTTCCCATTGGCCAGAGCAACCCACAAGCCCCCGACAGTGACGATTGCCAGGAAAATCTGAACTAAGTTGCCGACGGCAGGGTTCGCCAAGGCATCCATCACCGCACGCCCTCAGCTTTTATGGAGGCTGAAGAGCCCAGTGMCGACTTCTGCGTATCTTCGAACCGATCAAGGATCTTGATGAAACTCTTCACGCTGTCATCGCTCTTCTCCCGCCGTACGTAGGCCAGGACCACGCCCCGGTCGTACTGACCCAGTGCGGCGAGCTTCTCGAGGTGGCTGATCGTGAGCCGTTCCGCGATRTTGTCGTGCCAGCCCTTGTAGCCCTCGAACAGGATGCCGTCGAGTTCCTTGCGTCCCTCGTCGGTGAGGTTTGTMGACATCACTGCCCCTGTCGCGACGTTGTACGCCCCAACAAGGCGAGCCCACCCCTCGTAGGACTCGGTGGGCCACTCGACGACCAAAATGATGCTTTTCTTCAGTCCCGTTATTTTGTTCATCACCTTGTAGGTCGGGCAATAAGCGAAGACAACCCCGCCATCTACGACGTTGCCGCTGCGCTCGGTAACGATGGGCACCTTCCCGAGGCCATCCGGGGCGTTCGACTTCATAGCGCACACAACCGTCAACCGGGCATGGTGCTTCTTTTGAAGATACAACGCCAACTGAGGGGTGCTTTGGTAGACGGGTTTGTCGTCCACCCACGGAACGTAGATGAACCGGTGCGTGAGGACCTCGTCCTCGAGTGATGTCATTGGGTACCTTCCTCGGGAGTTTCCCCGAGGATAAGACAAAGCACCGACATTCCTAGGCCCTCGTGCTTATTGGGCAGTGGGTGGCTGCCATTGGGGAGCATTTTCGGGTGTCCGCGTCAAAAACGACCCTTTTGCGTGCTTCCCCCCGGGCCGCTTCCACGCAGCTGTGACTTTCGGTGCAAATGGCGGTGTTTTCACAGCGTTATTTGGCGGCCTCAGCCCGGAAGGGGATCCTTTAGAGGAACACTCCGGGCGACTCTCATGGGTGCGCAGGCACCATGTCTAGTTGTTTCACGACACTGGCGTCGATGACAGRTGGGTGCACGACCGACCGTCACCTTGGAACTTAGAATGTCACCCGAGAGCAATAGATCTTTTCGCGGACGCGGCCACGGCGGCTCTGCAACCAACGAATGCTGCTCCACCCAACGCCGCCGTGATGCCCATTTCTGCGGCGTCAAACCTTTACCTGGGGGACCTTTGACTGCTGAACCGATTGCACGTCCGCTCACCTTCCTCAAGGGTGGTATTCACTATAGGGCTGGTGAGCATGATGCTGCGCGGCGCTCCCCCTTTGAGATCGCCAAGAATGACTTCAACGAAGTGCTCTCATCGAAGAATCTGACTTTCCTCTTAGGTTCTKGATGCTCGTCTCATGCTCCAAATCGGGATGATGAGCATGGCATTCCTACGATGGCCCCACTGGCGCAAGGCATCTTGGCTGAAGCCAACAGGTCGGTGGCCACCCGATACGGCCTCACGGACGCCGTCAGGGACCAGTTGGCTGACGATCTTGGGATAGCTCTAGACGATGAGGATTACGCGTGGAATCTTGAGCGCCTCATGGAGGTGTTATATGGGTTTCAGTTCGCCCTGGCGAAAACGAACAACAGCGCGCTATCCGATGCAAAGGTCTCGTTAGACGCTGCTATTGAGGCGATCAAGAGATACGTMTTTGATGCGTGCAAGGCAGGGCAAGACGGACCGTCCGCAGAAACCGTGGTCGCCTTTTACCAGATCTTCTACCGGAAGCTCTCGCAAAGGTCCCGATCTTTGCCTCGCCCTACCATCGCGACCACAAATTACGACCTCTTTAACGAGATCGCGATGGATCGTGCCGGTGTCCCCTATATCAACGGCTTTCTTGGCTCGGTAGAGAAACGGTTCAACCCGGCGTCATTTCGCTACACAATCGCGCAGCGACTTGACCTGACTTCCCAGCGTTGGACGTCACTCGACAACCTCGTCTACTTCCTGAAGCTTCATGGTTCTCTTAACTGGCATGCAGTGGAGAATGGACTCTTCCCCGTGGCCGAGCGGCTGCTAAGCGAAAGCGGGGACGGCAAAGCCATGTTGATCTACCCAACGCCGGCAAAACAAAACGCAAGCTTCGCGGCCCCCTACTCTGACATGTTCCGGGAGTTCCAAACCAAGGTGGTACAG
>NZ_JBFTHK010000195.1:0-7368 GCF_056394205.1 Arthrobacter sp. 10T413_2
TAGAAAGCGTGCACGCCGTGGTTGACGCCCTTGGTCAGGAGCTGGGCGAAGACGACCGCGCCCAGGCCGTCGATCGCGGCGTTGCCGATGTAATCCTTCCACGCGGCCCGGAACGGCGTGTGGATCACGAATTCCTCCGTGGCCGGGTCGTAGGTGGCCGTGGTGGCGATGCTGGCGACGTCCGAGCCGTGCCCGGTCTCGGTCATGGCAAAGCAGCCGGGAATCGCCAGGCTCATGATGCCCGGCAGCCACTTATGGTGGTGGTCCTCGGTGCCAAGGTGCATCACGGCGGAGCCGAAGAGGCCCCACTGCACGCCGGCCTTGATCTGCAAGGAAGGATCGGCGGTGACCAGTTCCTCGAACCCTGCAATGTTGCCGCCGTGGTCATCGTTGCCGCCAAGCGCAGACGGGAAGGCCCGGTGGACGGCTTCGTGGCGCACGAGGTGCTCCAGCTGCCCAAAAGCGCGCCGTCGGTGTTCGGTGTGGGTCAGGCCCTCGATCTTGTGCAGTTCAGGCTGGCCGGACACCGCGCGGGCGTGCCGGCGGACGTCGGCCCATTTGCCCAGCAGTTGCTCGCCAAGGGCTGCGACGTCAACGGCGGGCTGCTCCGGAGCGCCGGGCCGGCCGGCTGCCGATGTTGTGCTGCGTCCGGGCTCGGTGCCGGCGGTACGGTCGGCGAGTTCAGTCATGTCGATTCCTTCTTTGGTTCTGACAATTCAGTGCTAAGGCCTCAGTTCCGGGCCGCGGTTCCGGGGCTTCAGTTCCGGGGCCAGGGGGCCCGGGTGTCGGTGCTAGGAGGTGCCGCGGTCCGGCACAGGGTCCGCTCCCGTCGGGGGCGTCTGCAGTTCGGGAGCGATCCCGAAGCAGAGCCAGTCCGTAATCTGCCGTGCCATGGCCTCCTGGTCCGGCTTGGCGGGTCCCGGCGGGCTGGCGAGCCACTGCTCTCCGGCGTTCCGCACCAGTCCGATCGCGGCGTTGGGCCAGTAGCCGATCACGGCTTCCTTGTCCTGGCCGCCGCCCAGGTGGCTGCGCATGGGCCGGGCGATCATGTCGCTGATGGCGGCGAAGAAGTGGCTCAGCGCCCCGGCGGTGGAGATGGACGGGCCCGCTGTGTCCGTGTCGCCGTGGCCGTGGCGCGTCACGAACGTGTAGACATTCGGGCTGGTCTCGGCCATTTGCAGGTAGRCCGAGACCATGGCGAACAGGCCCTCGCKCGGTGTCTGGGCGCTTTGGGCAGCCTCCTGGATCCGGCGCTGCATCTGGCCCAGCACCACCTCGCCCACGGCCTGCTGGAGACCGKCTTTGTCACCAAAATAGCGGTAGAACACGGACTTTGACGTTCCCGCGGCTATGGCGATGTMTTCCATGGACGCATCGCTGCCCAGGGCGTGCACCGCCTTCCGGGCGGACTTGATGAGCTCCCGCCGCCGTTCCTCGCGGTGGGACTGCCACCGGGAGGAACGGCCGTCGACGCCGGACGGCCCACCGGGGTTGCCGGAGGGGGCGCCCGACGCGCCGCTTGACGGGGTATTTAGCGGAGTGCTTGAMCGGGAGCCGGCGCCCCTGGCGGCGGCCTTGCCGCTGGCCGTGGTGGCGCCCGGCGGACTAGCGTGGGGGATGTTCACGATACCCAGCGTATMAGGTACGCTGGGTATCGGTAACCGCTTTGATCGAAGGAGACAGCCCATGTCCGTCAACGGACAGTCAGTACCCGGCCCGCAGGAACCGACCGCCGCCACGCAGCTCCGCAAAGCCGTGGTTGTGGGCGGCAACCGCATACCGTTTGCCCGGACCGGCGGGGCCTACACCAAGTCCTCCAACCAGGACATGCTCACCGCCGCGCTGGACGGACTCATTGCCCGCTTTGGCCTCCAGGATGAGCGGATCGGGGAAGTCGCTGCCGGAGCCGTCCTCAAGCACTCCCGCGACTTCAACCTCACCCGCGAAGCAGTTCTCGGCTCGGCCCTCTCCGCCGAGACCCCCGCGTATGACCTCCAGCAGGCGTGCGCCACCGGCCTGGAGACAGTCCTCGGCCTGGCCAACAAGATCAAGCTGGGCCAGATCGAGTCAGCGATCGCGGGCGGCGTCGACTCAGCCTCGGATGCCCCCATCGCCGTCAGCGAAGGGCTCCGCGAGGTGCTCCTGGACCTGAACCGGGCGAAGACGGTATCCCGGAAGCTGCAGGTCCTCAGCCGGCTCCGACCCAAGGACCTGGCCCCCGATGCCCCGAACACGGGGGAACMGCGCACCGGCCTGTCAATGGGCGAACACCAGGCGCTGACCACAGCGCAGTGGAAAATCACCCGGGAGGCCCAGGACGAGCTCGCCTTCACCAGCCACAAGAATCTTGCCGCGGCCTACGACGCCGGCTTCTTCKACGACCTCCTGACGCCCTACCGGGGCCTGAGCCGCGACTCCAACCTGCGGGCCGACACGAGCCTGGACAAACTGGCGACACTCAAGCYGGTCTTCGGCAAGAACCTTGGCGCCGAGGCAACCATGACGGCCGGCAATTCCACCCCGCTGACGGACGGCGCCTCCACCGTGCTGCTCGCCTCCGAGGAATGGGCCGATGCCCACGACCTCCCCAAGCTCGCCGCCGTGGTTGACGGCGAAGCTGCCGCCGTRGACTTTGTCCACGGCAAGGACGGCCTGCTCATGGCCCCGGCCTTCGCGGTGCCGCGGCTACTCGCACGCCACAACCTCACCCTTGAGGACTTCGACTTCTTCGAGATCCACGAGGCCTTCGCCGGGACGGTGCTGAGCACCCTTGCMGCGTGGGAGGACGAGGAGTTCGGCCGCACCCGCCTGGGCCTGGACGGCGCCTTCGGCAGCATTGACCGGTCCAAACTAAACGTCAACGGCTCTTCGCTGGCTGCCGGGCACCCGTTCGCTGCCACGGGCGGCCGGATCGTGGCGTCGCTGGCCAAGATGCTGCATGACAAGGGCCACGCCGACGGCCGCCCGGCGCGCGGGCTTGTGTCCATCTGCGCCGCCGGCGGCCAGGGCGTCGTCGCAATTCTCGAAGCACTCTAAGGGGAACCCGATGAGCGACACATACACCCGCTTCGTCAGCCACGGACCCGGCCGGGACATTGCCAAGCGGCTCGGGCTCCCGCAGCCGGTGGCCCTCCGGCGGTACCGGCCCGGTGCCCCCCTGATCGAGGGGCCGGTCCTGGTTCAGGGCTCCACCAGCGGCGCCGACAGCCTGGCCGCGACCCTCCTGGCCTGGAACCTCGACGTCCGGCGCCACGCGATCCCGAAGGAGAAGCTCGGCGCCATCATCCTGGTGCTGGACKAGCTGGTCCGTCCCGAGGATCTGGAACACCCGGTCCTCACGGCGGCCACCTCGCTGCGCGACCTGGCCCCGAATGCCCGTGTCATCACAGTGTCCCGCACAGCGGGCTCCGCGGCGGAGCCCGCGACGGCGGCGGCCCGTCACGGCGTGGACGGTCTCCTGCGGTCACTGGCGAAGGAACTGCGCGCGGGCGCCACAGGGAACGGCATCCTGCTCGCCGACGGCGCCGACACCACCAGCCCCGGGACGCTGGGGGCGCTGAGGTTCTTCCTGTCCGGCCGCTCGGCGTTCGTGGACGGGCAGTTCCTGACCGTCACCTCCGGCGCCGGGCAGCTGCCCGATGACGTCGAGAAGCCGCTGGCCGGCAAGGTGGCAGTGGTGACGGGCGCCGCCCGGGGCATCGGGGCAGCGATCGCCCGCACCCTGCACCGCGACGGCGCCACGCTCATCCTCGTCGACATCCCGGCCGCGGGCGACCATCTCGCGGCCGTGGCCAACGAGGTCCACGGAACCGCTCTGCAGCTGGATATCAGCCACAGCGACGCCGGCCAGCGGATCATTGACCACGCCGTGGCACGCCACGGGCGGCTGGACATCGTGATCCACAACGCCGGAATCACCCGCGACAAGCTCCTKGCCAATATGGATGCGGGCCGCTGGAACTCCGTCATCGCGGTCAACATCGCCGCCCAGCTGCGGATCAACGATGCCCTCCTGGCCTCGGAGCACTTCCACGACTCGCCGCGGATCGTCTCCGTGGCCTCCACAAGCGGGATCGCCGGCAACCGCGGCCAGACCAACTATGCCGCGTCCAAGGGCGGGGTGATCGGCATGGTCCGCGCCACGGCGCCGCTCATCGGCGAGCGCGGCGGGTCGATGAATGCCGTCGCTMCCGGCTTCATCGAAACGGAAATGACGGCCCGCATCCCCTTCGCCACCCGCGAAATCGCCCGCCGGCTMAATTCCCTGCAGCAGGGCGGTCGGCCGGGGGACGTCGCCGAGGCCATCGCGTTCCTTGCCAGCGACGCCGCCGGCGGGATTTCCGGAGAGGTGCTGCGCGTCTGCGGGCAGAATTTGGTGGGCGCATGAGCAGTTCCCGKACCGTCATCCTTGGGGAGATGCCGACCCTGTCCAAGCTCTACGTCAACGCCGCGGCCACCGCTGCGCGGCGGCGGGTCCTGGGCACCCACGGCGGCACCGAACTGCCGCCTTACACCCACKAAGTCCGCGGCGTGCGGGCCGACGTCACCAACCTGACCGCCTACCAGCACCTGATCGGTGAGACCGCGAGCGATGTCCTGCCCGCCGGGTTCATCCATGCGCTGGCGTTTCCGCTGGCCATGAGCGTGATGAACCGGGACGACTTTCCGCTGCCGCTGCTGGGCATGATCCACCTGAGCAACACGGTGGTGCAGTCCGCGCCGGTGCTGTTCACCGAGGCTCTGGACATCCGTGCCCGGGTGGACAACCTGCGTGGACACAAGGCCGGCACCCAGCTTGATGTCGTGGCGGAGGTCCGGGCCGCCGGGCAAGCGGAAGTCCGCTGGCGCGGGGTCTCGACCTACCTGGCCAAGGGCGTGTTCCTGCCCGGGATCGACAAGCCGTMGGTGCCGGTAACGCAGCCGCCGTTCTCGGCACCGGATCCCACGGCGATCTGGCAGCTGGGCGTCGACACCGGGCGCGCCTACGCGGCCGTGTCCGGCGACTTCAATCCCATTCACCTGAGCGTCCTGACGGCCAAGGCCATGGGGCTGCGCCGGTCCCTCGCCCATGGCATGTACCTCGCGTCGCGGGCGCTGGCGGACGTCGGTGCCGTCAAGGGGGACTCGTTCAACTGGGAGGTGGCCTTCGAGGCGCCGGTCTTCCTGCCGGCCCGCGTGGCACTGGACATCAGCACCGTGCAGGCCGGCGGCGGGGCATGGCAGCGCTCCGACTATGTGGCGTGGAACCCGCTGTCCGGGCGGCGGCACTTCAGCGGCTCCGTCGCGGGGCTGTCGTAGCCGGTAGCCGGCCAGGAACAACGGCGGCGCCCACCCCCGGCACGGGGACGGACGCCGCCGTCATGGTCCGGGCCTTTGGCCGGAGTATCCGTGCGTCAGTCGCTGGCCGCGGAGGACTTCACGACCCGGAGCATCCGGTGYAGGCTCATCAGGATCGACTCGACTGCGCTGGGGGCATCGGTKGACGTTTCCTCGGCGCCGATCCGTCCCGTCAGCGCCTTGACGGCAGAGTCGGCCGCTTCAATCCGCTCCAACTGCTCTTCCGGGCTCTCCTCCTCGATCGAGCGCAGGATGTCGGCCACGGCGGACATGGCGTCTGCAAGCGGCTCGGTATATTCATCCGGCACCACAAAGGGTGTGTCCTTGGCCCAGATGACATCCGACAGCACCTGCGTCACGTCCTGGACATGGAAGGTCACCCGCTCAAGATCMCGCAGGTTGCGGTAATCCAGTTCGATGTCCCGGGGGTKGAGACGCCGCCGGGGATTCGCCCGCCGGCTGGCGTCCGCCTTCTCCACGGCCAGCMGTACGGAGCGCGCGGAGGCTTCGAGCGAGTCGGACCGCTTGGACCAGTCCTCGTGTTCCGGCGGCCAGCTCTCCTTCAGCGCCGTGGCCATGTCCCGGAGCTGCTGGGCGAGTGCCAGGCGAAGTTCCGCGATGCTGAGCTCGGCGGCCCGGAAGTGCAGGGGCGGGAAGACCAGCAGGTTCACAATGATGCCCACCGTGACTCCGACGCCCATCTGGAAGAGGTACCCGAAGGAGAACGTGTCCGGGTTGTGGCCCCCCACGAGCAGGAMCAGAAGCGCCGCCGTCGGGATCCAGTCCMGGCCTGCGCCGATCTTCGGGAGTCCGGCCAGGACAACACCAAAGGCCATCACGATCCCGACTGTCAGCGGTGACGGGCTGCCGAGGATGAACAGCACAAAGGCCAGTCCAATCCCTATCGCCAGCCCCGCGAGCGTCTGCACTCCCTGCTTCATGGAGCCGGCGACGTTCTCGTACATCGCCACCAGGGCGCCCAGCGGAGCGTAATAGGGGTAGTCGGCCGCGGAGCCGGGCATCAGCGGGGCGATGGCGAAGGCAACGCCCGCGGCCAGTCCTGCCTTCATGGCCAGCTGCAGCCGCGGCCACAGCAGCGCCGAGGACACGTTGCCCGCCACGATCCGCCATAGCCGCCGGAACAAGGAGGGGCCTCCGGTGTGTGTTGYCTCGTCTGTCGTAGTCATCCCGGCTCACCATAGGCTGGAGATATTGCTGCGACAAATGGACGAACCCCGGCAGGACAGTGTTTTCCGGTCAGTCCGCGCCGTGTCCCGGGGTGACCTCTTCACCGGGGCGGACCGGTCCCGGCGGCGTGCCGTCGCCGAACGGCCGGCCGCCTAGAGCTTCGCGACCGTGGGCGGAGAGCCAGTTGCCCAGCTCCGGGCCGCGCGGGACAACGCCGGTGGGGTTGATGTCCTCGTGGACGATGTAGTAGTGCTGCTTGATCTGCACGAAGTCGGTGGTGTCCCCAAACCCGGGGGTCTGGAAGAGGTCACGCGCGTAGGCCCACAGCACCGGCATCTCGCTGAGCTTCTGCCGGTTGCACTTGAAGTGCCCGTGGTACACGGCGTCGAAGCGCGCCAGAGTGGTGAAAAGCCGGACGTCTGCCTCGGTGATGGTGTCGCCCACGAGGTACCGTTGCCCCCCAAGGCGCTCCTCAAGCCAGTCGAGGGCCGTCCAGAGCCGGTCGTAKGCGGCGTCGTAGGCTTCCTGGGAACCGGCAAAGCCGCACCGGTAGACGCCGTTGTTCACTTCCGTGAAGACGCGCTTGTTGACGGCGTCTATCTCTTCCCGCAAATGATCCGGGTACAGCTCCGGCGCGCCGGGGCGGTGGTACTGCGCCCATTCCGTGGAGAAGTCCAGCGTGATCTGGGGGAAGTTGTTGGTCACGACCTGCCCGGTGGGGACGTCCACGATCGCCGGGACCGTGATCCCGCGGGGGTAGCCGGGGAAGCGGCGGAAGTAGGCTTMCTGGATGCGTTCGATCCCGAGGACGGGATCCTTGCCGTCGGGGTCGAGGTCAAAGGT
>NZ_JBFTHK010000196.1:0-7334 GCF_056394205.1 Arthrobacter sp. 10T413_2
CTCCGGTGGCATGTCAGCATGGTGGCAGGGTGTCTCCGACACGGGATGGCTCACACTGACGGAGGTTGTCGAACACGCGAAACGCACGGCTCGCGCCGTCGACATCCCCGTCTATTGCGACGCTGACACCGGTTTCGGTGCACCGATCAATGTGCAGCGCACGGTGTCCGAGTTCATCGACGCAGGCGTCGCCGGTATCCACATTGAGGATCAGCGGGAGCCGAAGAAATCGGGCGGCGTGGCCGGGATCGAGCTAGTCTCCGACGCCGAGGCTATCGGACGACTGAACGCAGCCGTCGACGCCCGCGACCGCTTCGACAAGGACTTTGTCATAGTGGCGCGCACCGACGGCTACGGTGCCGCCGGCGGTGGCGTCGACGAGGCAATCCGCCGCGCGCAGCTCTACAAGGCAGAGACTGGCGCCGACGTCATTTTCTACGAGGGATTCCATACCTGGGAGCAGGCCGAGCTCGCGCTGAAGGAGACACCCGGACCTGCCTATGCCATTGGGGTTCCGATGATCGGGCGGAAGACCGTCACCGAGATGACCGCGATCGGTCAGGCGATCCAGCCGGTGCCCTTCGTGCTCCCGGGTATCAACGAGGTGTGGCKTCTGCTCATGCAAGTGAAGACATCAGGCGAGGCCACGCCGCTCGCCGAGTACATCGATCGCATGAACGACGACGCCGACAGCATCGGCTGGGGTGCGACGTTCGGGCTTCCTTCTACCGACTATGTGCGTGAGACCGAGGACAGGTTCCTTCCGCAGGAGTCGCGCCGTGACTACGACAACAACGTCCATGTAGGGGAGAACTACTGATGGTGGAGAAGAACGTGATGGAGAAGAAAGCCGGCCTCGTCACCGGGGCGGGCTCCGGCATCGGTCGGGCAAGTGCGCTGGCACTCGCAAAGAACGGCGCGCGCGTAATGGTGTCCGATATCGATGAGGCGTCGGGGCGCGAGACCGCAAAGCTGATCGCGGAATCGGGTGGCGAGTCCGACTTTTTCCACTGCGATGTCAGCGAGGAGGAGCACGTCAAAGGMCTMGTGGACGCAACAGTATCGAGCTTCGGAAAGCTGGACTTCGCTTTCAACAATGCAGGAATGAACGGTGTTTTCACTCCTCTCGGGGAGACTGAAAGCGCGATCTGGGATCGAGTGATGARGRTGAATMTTTACAGCATCTTCTACTGCCTGAAGCACGAAATTAACGCGATGCTGAAGACCGGAGGGGGCGCGATCRTCAACACTGCTTCTGGTGCGGGCATAATCGGAATCGCCAACAACGCGCCTTACACCGCGTCGAAGTTCGGCATCGTCGGGATGACGCGGAACGCGGCGATGGACTACGGCCGCCATGGCATCCGCATCAACGCCCTCGCACCGGGGTCGACGACGAGCCCGATGATGAAAAACGCTTTCGAGCAAAATTCGCCCGAGTTCCAGGAAACCATTCTGTCGGCAATTCCGATGCATGTGTTGGCCGAACCCGAGGATCAGGCAGATGCGGTCGTGTGGCTGTGCTCTGACCAGGCCCGTATGGTCACAGGAATCTCCCTCCCTGTCGACGGCGGTTGGCTGGCTGGAAAGTAAAATGCTGGGCCTTCCAAATTGAAAAACATGGAGGAAATAAAAAATGAACAATCTCGATTTCAACGGCCGGGTCGCGATCATCACCGGTGCCGGACAGGGAATGGGTCGCGAGCATGCCAAGATGCTCGCCTCCCGCGGCGCTCGCGTGGTCGTCAATGACCTCAACGCGGTGAATGCGGCCGAGGCAGTAGCCGAGATCACCGATGCCGGTGGCACAGCAGTGGTTGACAGCCATAACGTCGTCACCGGCGCGTCTGACATCGTCCAGACTGCGCTCGACACCTTTGGGCAGCTCGACATCGTGGTGAACAACKCCGGGATCAACGCCTTCGGCCGTTTCTGGGAGATGGAGCCCGACACGTGGTGGCGCATCTTCGATGTGGCCGTCAAGGGCGTCGTCGGAGTCTCCCGTGCAGCGATGCCGCACCTCATCGCCTCGGGGAGCGGCCGTCTTATCAACATCTCGTCGAACGGGGTCATGGGTGTGCCGACCGACTCGGCTTACAACGCTGCGAAGGCCGCGATCTGGGGACTCGGTATCACCCTCGCGGCCGAAGCCCGCGAGGTCGGAGTGCAGGTCACCACGCTGATGCCGGTGGCTTGGACACCGATGACGGAGGATGCGTTCCCGAACCCCGTTATCCAGGACGCCATGCGCAAGACGGTCCCGTCCAGCGCCGTGTCGGCCTTCGTYACGTGGCTGGCTCACCAGGACACGACGGTGCACGGTGACACCTTTGAGATAGCCGGAGTTGCGGCCGGTCGCGTGGCCATCGCCGGTATGCCACGAATGAGGGTCGATGTGCCCACACCTGAGGCCTGGGCCAACGGCGCGGATGAACTCACAAAGGATGGCGAACTGCGACCGTTCCGCAACGCGAGTGAGTCGTTCCGCGACCAGATGGTGTATCTGGCGCCCGAGCTCGACTCGGTGCTCCCAGCCGACGCCGCAGACGTCTCCAGGTGATGCCTTTGAAAGACAAGGAAGGGCGTTGCACGTTCCAGAACGCCTTGCGCGTTTGATGATTGCTTGCGCCGAGACCATGCAGCACGGTTCGAGCAGGTTGGAATCGGGTCACCGACAACGGCAGCATCCCTTTCGAGGAATCTCACCGACACTCAATCGAAGTCAAAGAACCAAAACCAAAAATCCCGCGCCGCAACACTGGCGCAACAAAAGAAGGAGATCGCCATGGGTCGTCTAGACAACAAGGTCGCAATCATCACGGGGGCAGCAGTCGGCATGGGCGCCGAGCACGCCCGCCTTTTCGTGGAGGAAGGCGCGAAGGTCGTCATCACCGACCTTAACGAGAAGGACGGAAAGGCACTCGCCGACGAACTCGGCGAGAACGCGTTCTTTGTAACTCACAACGTGTCGGACGCCGACTCGTGGGCAGCTGTCATCGCCGCAACTGTCGACAAGTTCGGCCCGGTCACGGTGCTGGTCAACAATGCGGGGCTCTCGGGTCCMAATGCGTTCACTGCTGACCTCGACCCCGAGACGTTCAGCAAGGTTGTGGAAGTTGATCAGACCGGCGTGTTCCTGGGCATGCGCKCCGTCCTGCCTGGCATGATCGAGGCGGGCGGCGGCTCCATCGTCAACATCTCATCTGCAGCGGCCATGGCCCACCTGTCGGGAACGCCCAACGTGGCGTACACGGGCKCTAAGGCTGCCGTTCGAGGCATGACCAAGGCCACCGCAATCGAGTACGGGCCGCAAAATGTCCGCGTGAACTCCGTACACCCGGGTGCGATCCTCACCCCTATGGCCAAGAACCTGAACGATGCCGAGACCTTGGATGCGATCGCTCAGACGCTACCGATCCGCCGGTTCGCCGATCCGCGTGAGGTCTCGTACGCTGTGCTGTTCCTCGCGTCCGATGAGGCTTCCTACATGACCGGCAGCGAACTAGTCGTTGACGGTGGACGCCTGGCCGAGTAACAGGTTCGCGCCGAGGTGTTCGCGAGTGACGCCCCTGCCCAACTCGTTCAAAAAAGGGGCGCGGCGGCACTCGCGAAAGTGGTACCGCCCTGACCGCTCATCCGTCAGACGCGATCGGCATCTCCAAAGGGGCAAGCGAGCACCCTCCGCCAGCCTTGCGAGCATAAGGACAACAAAATGAGCACGATCCACGCGGTTCCTGCCACATGGGGTCTCTCTGACAGTGCAGGTGAGATCGCTCCTGACCACGTCGTCATCGCCGCCGTCGTCCAATGCAGGGGCAGGATAGCCCTGTTTAGAAGGGGGCGTGGCCTTGGCCACGACAGCGGCCTCTGGCACTGCATCACCGGATTTGTGGAAGCCGGGGCTACGCCCGAACAGCAGACGCTTGAAGAGTTACTCGAAGAAACGGGGCTGCAGGCCACAGACCTTTTGGACCTTCGGCAAGGACCGGACCTAGTAGTCGCCGACGACTCGGGAACTCCCTGGCTCGTCCACACTTTCACTGCGCTAACGTCCCGGCGACGGCTGAAAATCAACTGGGAACACGACTCATACCGGTGGACGGCACCGAATAAGGTGAAGCGTTTTACTAATCGGGTCAGGTGGCTGGACAACGTGCTCGACGCAACCGGCCACTGCCCATCCACCGTCCCGACACCTCAACCGTGAGCAAGCTCCTGACGGCAAGACCCAAAGGAAGAGCTGCAGCACTCTCGGAAGTGAACACATTCTCTCCCCCCTGAAGGATCAACGAAAGGACGGACGTGAAGATCGGCATTCTCGGAGCAGGATCAATCGGCGCGACACTGGCCCGCAAGCTAAGCGGAGCAGGCCATGACGTGAAGGTCGCGAATTCCCGCGGCCCCGAAACCATCGGTTCCGACATTCTGGCCACAGGCGCCCGGGCAGTAAAGGCACCCGACGTCGTAACCGACGTCGATGTCCTCATCACCTCCATACCGCTCAGCCGGATGACCGAGATCAGACGTCTCCTGGCCAATCTCCCAGCCAATGCAGTAATCGTCGACACGTCGAACTACTACCCCCTGCGTGATGGACGAGTCCAGGCACTCGAAGACGGACAGGTCGAAAGCGTATGGATGACCGAGCAGCTCGGGCGCCCGGTTACCAAAGCCTGGAACGCCATTACAGCCGGATCCTTCGATGCCAACGGCAAAGAAGCGGGCGATCCCGATCGCATCGCAATCCCCGTGGCCGCGGACCGCGATCACGACAAGCAGGTAGCCATGGCTCTCGTCGAGGAGACCGGGTTTGACGCGGTTGACGCCGGATCCCTGGCGGGCTCCTGGCGCCAGCAACCCGGAGCGCCCAGCTACTGCACCGACTTCACCCGCCAGGAAATCCCGAACGCCCTTGCTGCCGCCGATAAGAGCAGGCTCCCGCAGCGCCGGGACATCGCGATCGCCGCCATAACAGAACGCTTCGCGGACTACACAACGGTCACCACCGATTACCTCGTCAGATTGAACCGTGCCATCTACAGCTAATGCGAAGTAAGGGGTGTTGAGCCATCACCGAAGCCGAAAACAGTAGTGCCGGCGCCACGACCGGTGACCCCATGTCTACCTTTGTCGTGCTCCTTGACCTGGCCAGCGACTACACGCTGCTCGAATCCGTCCTGCGCCGCCACCGGCTCAGTTGGATCACGCCGCGAATGAGCGTTGCCAGCCTGGACCACGCGATGTGGTGGCACCGCCCGGCACGCGTCGACGAGTGGCTGCTTTACGTCCAGGAATCCCCCAGCGCCCAGGGAGCCCACGGCCTCGCCACCGGCAAGTTCTTCAACCAAGCCGGTCAGCATGTGGCCTCTGTGGCACAGGAGGGAATGGTCCGGATTCTCACTGAGCCCCATTACTTGCCCCTTTGATAGCGACGGGCCTTGAACCACGTCCCGGTCTGGTCGCAGTACTTGCGAGCTGGCAAATGATTTCGAACATAGCAATCGTCCTGGGGTTGTGTGGTCAGGGCGACGCTCGGCTCCAAGCAGTCGCATTTGTCATTCGTGCGCAGCGCGGTCATCGCAACAGTTTCATCCAAGATTGGTGCTTCCGTRAGCGAGCAAAGTGCTCCCTCAGTCGATCGGGCGTGATGGGTGCCTTGTCCTTTTCTGCCGCGGCCAGAGCATGACCAAGCTCCTCGACACTAGCTCCGTGCAATAGGCGGGAGTGCCAGGCTGCTGACGCCTCGACTCAGCGAGAACGCCGGCATCGAATGGGCCTAAGCCCGTATCGTCAACCAGTTGCATGATCTTTCTGCGGGCCCACGTCAGAATCGGCGGCGACTGGGACCGCGATTCGATCCGTTGCTCCTGCGGGACGCCCCTTCGTCTGCCGAGTCACGGCAAGCGCTGCGTTCTACGCCTTCACGACTGGTCGGCCTAGCTGCTCAGCGCTCCCGAGGCTCTCGACCTGACCGTTAACGTTTGCCCTTACAGTGCCGCTCATGCCGGGTARCAGTTCGAGGTATGGCAATAACCGAGGTCGAMGACCTTGGCCAGGAGGTAGCAAGTTCGGGCTGCTTCGAGAACGGGATCGATAACAATCACTTGCCTGCCATKGACTGCGGCTCTCAGGTCCACTGCACGGTCACCTGCAGCGAGTACCTCAGTGGCGATGACTTCAGGCCCGCGGGCGTCTGCGACGAGGACATCATGTCCGGCCTCAATGAGTCGGCGTGCAAGGTTGCCGCCGAGCCGGCAAAGCGAGGCATGACGTCATCAGATACTAATGCTCTGCCTTCGTAGAGCTCAACGAAGCTGCGATCCGTAACCTGCTTACCCTGTCCACAGCCGGCTTCCTAGGTTATGTCAGCGCCCCGTTTCGAGGCAGGCGCGCTGAACTGCCGCCGGACCAGATCCGCCGGACGCTCCGACTAGGACCCCCTGGCAATGCGGTCCGGGGCCCTTGGAACGGCGCACACCGTGCAGCCCTGTACGGCGCATCAGCCGCTCCACGGTGCACCGGGCCACTTTGWGGCCCTCACGGTTCAGGCCGGCGTAATCTTTCCTGGCCCCATTGACGCTGTCGTCCTCCCGGTGCGACGGGTGATTTTCTMGTCACGGCGTGGATTCATCTGCACGTCCATTCCATCGATACCGAGCATCGCGTTGGCACGCTCGCACCGGCACCTATCCGCACAGGGCGAAACATTGAACGTCTTCGGGGCCTCTTGTGAGGTGGCTTGGTTCCTACCTATTTCATGCGAACGTATACCCGCAGCCGCCATCCGACAAGAGGCGGGTCAAACAGTCCAAAACGCTCGTCTGCGAAAGGCCCGACCAGGACTACCTGCTGTATTCGGTGGGGAGACTCTTAATCCAGTCCTGATAGATCGGGTCTTCAGTACGCCAAGCTCCCCAGTGGGACACGCGGGGGACGTTGACGATATCCCAGTCCGAGTTGATCGGTCTTACGTCGATCCAGTCCCAGACGCAGGTACGGTGAAGGATCTTCCACACTCCGTCCCGCTTCTCACACAGGTCGCGGTAGCGGCCAGCCTGGAACATGGTGACTTCAGGCTCTTTGAACKGGACAACGCAAATGAACATACTCTCGCGCTTGGCCCGGTTGCCGTCAATCTCGGACAGGACGTTGGAGACGTGATGGCTACAGCTGTAGATCTGATCTTCCCAGGCCATAGCAGCATCAGCCCAGCCTGGGCCGTCACCGACGTAGGCGCCGTGGTCATCGAAAGAATCCGGCCAGTAGGTCGACAGCATGAGCTCGCGGTCGTGCCGGTCAGCCCCCCTGACATACAACATCAGGTTGTCGTGAAG
>NZ_JBFTHK010000197.1:0-7317 GCF_056394205.1 Arthrobacter sp. 10T413_2
GCACAGCCCCGGTCCCGGGCGATGAGGGCCTTGCGGAGGTGAGGCGGGAAGATCCGGGACGCCCGGCCGATGTCCAGGATCCGTCCCTCACCCCCGAGCAAGACCGGGATGATGTCGGCGTCGCAGGCGATCTTCCGGACCGTGGAGGCCGTGACGGGCCCGGTGAACAGCAGCGATCCCGTTTCCCGCACCGCCCCGGCGGGCCGGAACGCCCCACCGGCCGTTTCCTGAGCTTCTGCCGGGCCGCTCTGGCCGTCGGTGGTGGTGCCGAGCCGGGCCAGCAGGTCCCGGTAATCGATGGTGACCATCACCTGGGGCCGGAGCCCGCCCGCGGCGGGCAGGCCCCCGGTGGCGAGKGCGATCCCGCAGGCACCGACCAGGCCGTCCAGCAGCCGCTGGGCCCGGGACCGATGATCCAGCCCCGCCGCCCCCGGATCCTCCCCCGACACCGGCTGCCCCGCTACGGCGGGGGCGTCGTCCGGAACGGCATGATTCCCCGGGGCGGCCGCCTGGGCATCCGTGTGAGTCGACACGCCGCCGGCCCGGGCATCACAGGCCCACACGCCCGCGCCGGCACCCGTGACCGGCCACTGACCGCCGGCACCGGCCGCGGCGGCGGGTCCGAAGCTCGAACGCTCGCCGGCGTGTGTGCCGACGCCCCAGCCGTCACGGGTCGGCTCATTGGCGGCCCACCCCACGGCGAAAGCGGCGCCGGCGGGCTCGGCGGCCCAGCCTTCAGAGGCCGCAGCGCCACCGGGAGTCGTATCAACCGTCCGGCCGTGACCGGCCGCCGGTCCGGCACCCGCGACCCAGCCATCAGCGGCGGCGACACCGGTGGCGGAGCCCTCAGCGCCGGCCGCGGGGACCTCGGCGCCGGCGGCGGGTGTGTTTGTGGTGGCGGTGCGGGGGTTGGTTCCGGTGTTCATGACCGTGAGGAGGTACTCGAACTGTTCGGTGGTCGCGAAAATCTCAAGATGGTGCAGGCCGTGGCGCCGGCGCCGGATGAAGGCGCCCTGMAGCTGRCGCAGCAGCTCCTCGGASGGCTCGGCACCGTCCTGATCCAGCGCATCSGCCCAGCCCCGGGCSACCCGGGCCAGGAAGTCCGCATCGTTTTCCGCCGCCGTGCGCGTCAGGGCATGCTCCATCCGCGCCAGGGATCCGGCGTCACAGACGTGCCGGACCTTCTCCAGCGCCGCCGTGATGATCGTCGCGGCCCGCGATGCGACCTCCCCGGCCGCGACCGCCGCACCAAGCTCCGCATGCACCGCCGGGACGGGCTGGCCGGTGAGTCCCCGGCGGGGCAGCACACCCCCGGCCAGCGACAGCCGGCGCTTAGCCTCCGGCGCACAGATCCGCAACAGCGCCCGGAGGAACTCCGCCGTGTTCCGATACCCGTCATCCACCACCGCCGCGTCACCGGCCGCATCCAACGGCACACCCTCCCCGGCCAGCGCATCGGGCGAAGCCGCGGAACCGGGCACCCCGTCGATTCGGCCGTCGGCCGCCGCACCGCTCACCCCGCCGGACGATGCGCCACTGGCGGCCGCGGTTCCGGGGGCCTCGTCGCGCCAGCCCGTCGTCCACGACGTGCCGGCCCCCGCCGCCGTCCTCGCCGCCGCCGCGGAGGACTGCTTCCTGGTACGGTCCACCGCGCCGGCCGCCACCAGCTGCAAAAACTCCACCCGGCGCGAGAGCTCCTCCACACCCCCGGCGAAGTCCGACGCGGCCCGGAAATCCCACAACGCCGCATCCTGAACCGCCGTCGAACCCACAGCCTCCAGCGCGGCCAGGGCAACATCCACACCCGACCGCCGGGCCGGATCCGTACCGTGACTCGTGTCCTGGTCCGTGCCCTGCCCGTCGTCCCCGAACGGAATGAAATCCCTGGCGGCTTCCATGAAACCAGTCTCCTCCGGGGGTGTGACAGTTTTAGCGGGAACCGTGCGGGAACCCATTGGCGCCGCGGAGCGGTTGCCCGGCCGCCACGATTTCAGGGCACGCGGGCCAAAGCGGAAGGTCAGTGTGCGCGGGTCAGGACCCGCGGCCGGCCAAACTGCGTGCGCACTCCGGGCGAGAAGAGCACGGACTCCGGCGGCCTGCCGACCTCAATGCCGGCAGCGCGCACCAATTGATCCTCCAGCCGGGTCACGTGCGCCCGGTACAGCGGCCACGCGCCGTGCCCGTTCGGAACATAGAGGGTCTTGCCCCTAAACCGGGAATGCAGGCCGAACCGGGCCGTCAGGTGTACTGATAACGGGTCGGTCGCCTCGACGTCGAACTCCGGGACGACGGCGAAATCACTCTGAGCGCCTCCACGGAAACGCCGCACCACGTAACCGCTCTGGGGCCTTCCCATGCCGGCGGCTCCCAGCTCCCCGCGTGGCACGGCATCCCCACCGGCGAAGCTCGCGCGAGACCATACATAGGGAATCCCGGCGGCCCGCGCAGCGAGCACCACCGCCAACCGMGACGCATCCAGGCTGAGGAAGACTACTCCCCGGGTGCCGTCCGGTTCCCGGGAGTAGAGGCGCACGTTGATCTCGGTGAAGCTTCCGAAATACGGGATACCGGGTCCGCGGCCCAGACCGGCGCCTTGCATTCGAAAACCGATGAGTCCMACCCAGGCGGATCCGTCAAAGCTGTCCGGGACAACTCCTGGAGGCATGAACGACGCCGMCACCGGCTCAGGGATTCGCCAGTGCAGGAAGACAGCATCGGTCCAGCGTTGATCCATGATGATCGGGCGCGGAAGCTCGGGTGCGGCGGGCCAAGGATCTAGGTTCATGTGAATTTTCCTTCCTGCAAGCTCCGTAGTTCAGCGCCCCMAACTTGAACGTCGGCTCAGTTCAGATGTCGCCTCAGTTCGGCGGCGACGTCTGGAATGGCTTCAGCCAGTCACGKAGGAGGCCGATGGACCTCCGCGCTGGCTCTGCCAGGGCCAGCGTCCGGTGATTTCCAGCTCGAGCGAGAAGCTGAGGAAGGTTCGAATGAGCACAATAATGCCCAGCACGCCGACACCCTCGAAGGTCGGTGTGACGGCGACCGACCGGATGATGTCGGCCGCGACCAGCAGCTCCAGACCCAACAGGATGGACCGGCCCAGCAGTTKCCGGTAGGAGCGGTAGACGGTCAGCGGCGCGGAGCCCGCCGGCAGCCGTTCCGGCTGATAGCCCCGCAGCGCCAGGGGGATGGATATGACCGCGCCGATCACCATGACGGCCACTCCCGCGAAATCCATGAAGCTGCCGACCGTCTCAATAGTGTGCTGAAGATCCATGGTTCCCCTCATTGAAGGTGTTAATGACGTGTGCGGTGATCGAAGCAGGCCTTAGGGGTGCCGGACGCCGACCCCGGCAAGAATGGCCCGGTAGCCTTCGCGGAAACTCGGGTACTGAAACTCGAAGCCGGTGCTGCGGAGCAGGGCGTTGCTCGCCCGCTTGTTGCCACCCCGTGACGGTTCCCGGCCCGACGTCGAAGTCCCGCCCGAAGTCGAAGCCGCGTCCGATGCGTCCGCCAGCTCCGACGCCGGCTGGGGGAGCCCCAGCTCGGCCGCCAGGAAGCCCAGCACGTCACCGAGCTCGGCCGGTTCGTTGTCGACGCCTATATACACGGGCCCGGGAACCGCATCCATGGTGCACAAGTGGACGATTGCCGCGGCGGCGTCGTCCCGGTGGATACGGTTGGTAAAGCGCGAAGTCGCCGGAATGACGGCCGTTCCGCCGCGCACCTGGTCGATCAGCCGGGTCCGGCCGGGGCCGTAGATGCCGCCCAGCCGCAGCACGACCGGGGTGATGCCGGTGCCGGTCAAGCGGCTGTAGAGGAGTTCCTCTGCCTCGCGGATGATGCGGCCCGAGAACCCGCCGGGTTCCGGCGTCGTGCGTTCATCGATCCAGCCGCCGTMGGCGTCACCGTAGACCGCGGTCGAGGACACAAACAGGATTCGGCGGACGCTGGCGCCGGACGCCAGAACGGCATCCAGCACGTGCGCGAGACCATCCACATAAGCGGTCCGGTAGGCGTCTTCCGTGGGGGAATCGGCGGCAATCGCGACGACGACGGCGGTAGTGTCCGCCGGGACGGCCGGCAACTCGCTCGAACTCAGGTCCGCCGCGACCCCCTCAATGGCAGCCGGAAGCTTGCCCGGCGAGCGACGCCAGCCCACCACACGGTGTCCGGCGGCCGCGAAACGCAGCCCGGCCTCAGTGCCCAAATCGCCGCAACCGGCCAAAAGTACAGTCATAGGGCCAGTCTGCCAGCCTTCACGAGGAGCTACGCACAGGCCCGGGCAAAACTTGAACTGAACTTGTGGCCCACTGAACCAGCGGACCCGACGCCAGGCCCCGACGCCAGACCCCGCCCGGCGTCGTTCGGCTGTAGCCGTTCGGCTACCTCGCCGGAATCGGGAAGAAAGCCCGCGGGTCCTGCAGCAGCGCCGGGTAATCGAAGGCCGAGCGGTCCACGATCTCGTCGACCTGGAAGTTGCGCGCGAACTGGCCGTCCACGGTGATCGGACGGCCCAGGACCTTGCCGATGGCGAAGGAGGTGCCGCCGTTGACCGGGATGGCGACCACGGAGTTGCCCGGAAGGGTGGTGAACGCATCTTCTTGCTGCTGGCGCTTGCGGGTGGGCTTCTTGACGAGCTGCTTCGGCGGCAGCTTGCGTACCTTGGGGCGGCGGGAGCCCGAATCGGCGTAGACGAACTGGTAGTCGTCATCGGCCGCGGGCTTGGCGCGTCCCACGGGCGGCAGGCTGACAGTCTTCAGCTGCTCCGGTTCGGTGTCGCCGAGCGGCAAGCGCAGGACCCACGTCCGCTCCCCGGCAGGATCCTCCGGCACGAGCTCGAGCCTGGGCTCCGGCCAGACATACTCCAGGTCCGGGTCCGTGCCCGGGAAGACCTTGGTGTAAAATCGCGGATCCTTGGCGATCAGCCGGGACCGGTGGCTGAGGTGGAAATCCGGCTCGCCCAGCCACGGCGGCATCGGAATCTTGGCGGCGTAGTCGGGGTGGGCCGCCTGCGGGGCAAACTCCATGATCTTCGCGCGGGTGGTGTCCTCGCCGCCGCGGGCCGTCCATTCATCCACCACGGCCAGGCCGTACATCGTCAGCGCGGGGACGTACCCCATCCACATCCGGATCGCCGGGTGCGACTGCCAGCCATACTCCGGGATCACCAGCGCACGCAGGATCTGCAGCGCTTCAACACGCTGCTTGCCGAGCCGCTCGCGATCCAAAACCGCGGCGCTCTGCTGGAAATCGGGGAAGGGGAGGAAAGTCTGCATCTCTCCAGTTTGAGGCCACTCGACGAATCCACCAATTGCACAGGACCGCGCGTGCGCATGTTCACATTTTGGAATGAAGCAGACAGGTCATTACGAAGGGGCGTAATATAGCAGGACCCCATCAATGCMGCCCGGAGGACACGCCATGAATCCAGCCCCTGTTATGCCGTTCGTGCCGAAATACGGCCAACTGCTCGGTCCGGAAGCGAACGGCATTCTCGTGCTGGAGGAAGTCATTCTTGACCCGGTGGCGGCCCGCAACGAACTGCACGGCTTCCGCGCCGCAATGGCATCGGTCGCGCTGACCATGCGGCGGATTCTGGCATTGCGCCTCTTCATCGCCGTCGTGGCGATCGCCAACCTGCCCCTCTTTTTGCTCAACACGGGCTGGTGGATTTACGTCGTCTCACTGACCCTGGTGGTCGCCGTCCACGCCGCAGTGTCCTGGCTGAACCGGAACGAGCCGCGGATCAAGCAGCGCCGCATGCTGGAACTGCACCTGCACCGGGAGCGGAGCGACAACTACCGCAAGGTCCGCGACGCCGTGAAGTACGTCATCGACGCCCCTGCGCGCGTGAACGAAAACCTCTACCTTGAACTGCTCGCCGCGAAGCGGGTGGCCMTGCACCTGGCTATGGGTACCGTGGCCCTGCTGGACACGAGCGACGACGCCGCGTGGAAACTTCAGATTGTCCGCGAACTCCCGCAGGCCGCCTAAGCCAGCACGGCTCACCCGAKAAGCACGGCTCACTTAGGAAGCACGGCTCACTCACGCACCACGACGCCGGAGCGTCCCCTCGCGGGATTGCTCCGGCGGCGTGCGTTAAGGGCGTCGTGCTTTAGCGGGTGGCCTATCCGGGAAGCTGCAGGACCTRGCCCGGGAACACCAGATGGGGGTTGCTGATGGTCGCAGTGTTCGCGTCGGCCAGCAAGCGCCAGCCTCCGGCAATGTTGAGCTTCTCGGCGATCGTACTCAGGGTTTCGCCGCTCCGGATGGTGTAGGTCTGGCCACTGACTGATACCGGTGCAACATGGCGGGGTGCCGGGACRGTTGCCTTGAGCGCTACATTCCGCGCAGGCACCCTGGCTGGGGCTGAAACCGCGGCGGGCTGTCGTGAAGTGGTTGCGGTCTGCGGAGCCCCGGAGCCTCCGCGCAGGCCCAGCTTCGCGGCGCAGGCGGGCCATGCGCTCCAACCCTGCGTGGCCTGCACCTTCTGGGCGACGGCGATCTGTTGTTCACGGCTGGCATTGGCCGCAGACCCTGTTCCGCCGTAAGCGGCCCAGGTGCCGGGGCTGAACTGCAGGCCGCCCGCGTAACCGTTTCCGGTGTTGGTGCCCCAGTTGCCGCCACTTTCGCATTGGGCCAGGGAGTCCCACGTGGAGGCGGGGGCTGTGGCCGGGGCGGCCGCGTTAGCTGCCGAGGCCGACAATGCGACGCCTGCAATCGAGACAGCCGCCAGAGTGATGCCGCGGCGCACGGCAGTGCCATAGGTGGATTTCTTCATGGTTCAGATGCTCCTGAGGGCCACCGGCGCTCGGTCCGTCCCCGGACGTTGTCGCGCCACTGCCCGCCCCTGACATTAGAGGTCATTACGGTGTCTACCGGTCGGGCAGTATCTGGTGGTGGCAGCACCGGGCATTCAATACCCGGTTGCCGGGCATGCAAACCAGATTAAGGCAGGGGCCGTCCGTTATCAAGACGTTATTTTTCCCGTTTCTGCCGTTATCATCCCGCCGCTGACTCACGCGAACATGTTCGCGTCAGCCCCCAAGCACCGCGGCCAGGTACGGCGCCGTCCGGCTCGTCCCGGAACGCGCGACGGCGGCGGGCGTCCCGGTTGCCACGATCTGACCGCCGGCGTCGCCGCCGGCCGGCCCCAGATCGATCACCCAGTCCGCGGCGKCCACCACATCCATGTCGTGTTCGACCACGATGACGGTGTTGCCGGCGTCCACGAGCCGGTGAAGCTGGGCCATGAGGAGTTGGACATCGGCYGGGTGCAGGCCGGTGGTGGGCTCGTCCAGCAGGTAAAGGGAG
>NZ_JBFTHK010000198.1:0-7293 GCF_056394205.1 Arthrobacter sp. 10T413_2
CGTCCACACCTCTACGGATCGGGTGGCGATCTCCAAGTTTGCCTTCGAGATGGGCGACCCGAAGTACCTGAGCCACGTGCTCAGCKCCGTCCGCCGGATCGACGGTGTCTTCGACGTGTACCGCACCACCGGCAACCGCCGCCGGAGCTAACGCGTTTCAGCCCGCTACTCCGGTTGCGGGACGACGGCGGCGAGCTTCGCCAGGGCGGCCTTCTTGTGCGGGACGCGCKGGCTGGCCTCGACGGCTAGCCTGAGCAGCCGGAGCCGCACCCCCAGCTMGGGACTGGCCAGGAGCGCCCGCAGGGCCGGCACGGCGCGCTCCGCCTCCACGTGCAGGGCCACATCCAGGGCCGTGCGCAACGGGCTGGACACCATTAAACCGCCCAGGCTCACGACGTCGAACGGCCCCAGCCGCACTTCATGGAAGGTACAGCCGCGCACGGACCTCAGGCTGGAAATGCGGCGGTTGGCATCGACCAGCAGGGCCAGGCGGTCGGGTTCGTCGGCGCAGCCATAGATCCACGCAGCGGTCATCCGCCCTGCCACCACCCGCTGCCGKATCGCCGGCGCCACGGCCAGGGACGCGGCGCGGGCGCGCAGCTGAGGACTGGCCGGGACACCGGGCGGCAGGTACCCGCGCTGATACAGCTGCGTCAGCACGCCGTCGGCGGCCATGGCCTGCAGCTCCGGCCATGAGAACAGGGCGCCGGGGGAGTAAAGCTCGCACTGCTCCCGACCCGGACCCTGACCCGGGCCCGGCAGCGGCAGACCCGGACGTTCCGCGGGGGCGCGGGGCATKAGTACCATTCCGCCATCGTTCCCGGTTCCCCGAACACAGAACAGGCCCCGTTCCGGTCATGTGGATAAACCGAAACGGGGCCTGGACTGTTTTCCCGGCGTGCCGGGTGCTTAGGAGAGTTCGCTCGCTGAGCGCTCGAGCTGTTCGAGCCAGGCCTGGCGTGCCTCGAGGGCCTCCTGGGCTGCCTTGATCTTGCGMTCGTCGCCGGCCTTCTCCGCCTTGGCGAGGTCTTCCTTGAGACCGGCAATGGCGGCTTCGAGCTGGGTCAGGGCACTGTTGGTGCGCGCCTTCGTCTCCGGGTTGGAGCGCTTCCAGTTCTCGTCCTCGGCCTGGCGGACGGCGTCCTCCACCTTCCGCAGGCCGGCTTCGATGCGGCCCATGTCGGCGCGCGGTACCTTGCCGGCTTCTTCCCAGCGGTCACGGATGGACTGCAGCGCCTTCTTGGCAGCGTTGAGGTCCTTGATGGGCAGGAGCGCGTTGGCCTCCACCAGGAGCGCTTCCTTCACCACGAGGTTCGCACCGTATTCCTGGTCGATCTCGTCGTTGGCGGCCTGCCGGTTGGTGAAGAAGACATCCTGGGCGGCGCGGAAGCGGGCCCACAGGGCGTCGTCGTCCTTGCGGCTGGCGCGGGGCGACGCCTTCCATTCGTCCATCAGGCGGCGGTACTCGCCGGCGGCAAAGCCCCAGTCGGTCGAGGAGGAGAGTGCCTCGGCCTCGGTGAYCAGCTTCTCCTTGACGGMCTTGGCAGCCGAGTTGTTGCTGTCCAGTTGGGAGAAGTAAGCGCGGCGATGACGGTCGAAGACCGTCCGGGMGGCACGGAACCGCTTCCATAGCGCGTCTTCGTTGCTGCGGCCGAGACGGACGCCGCTCTTCTGCGCGATCTTCCAGCTCTCGAACAATTCGTTCATCCGTGCGCTGGAGGTCTTCCACTGGATCTGTGCAGGATCGTGGMCGGCGATTTCCTCGGCCTCGGCCACGATGGCCTCGCGGGCGGCAAGCTCGGCGGCGCGGACGGCGTCGTGTTCGGCTTTCTCGGCCCTCTCGAGCTCGCCGATCTGCGTTACCAGGGCATCCAGCCGGGCCTCAGCGGAGAGGTAGTCGCCCACCATGTTCCGCTCGGCAAGCTGTTCGCGCAGGTGCGTGACGGTCTTCTGCATGTCCGTGGTGGGCGCCTTGGAGCTCACGCGCTGTTCCAGCAGAACAATCTGGGCCACGATGTCCTCGAATTTGCGGGCGAAGTAGCCCAGCGCCTCTTCCGCGCTCACTCCGGGGTACTGGCCGACGGGGTATTCCGTGCCGTCAACGGTCAGGAAGACGTGGCCGTCACCTTCAACGCGGCCCCAGCGGGCCGCCTCGGCCAGCGAGGCTGCGGAGGAGACTGCCGCGGGTGCGGGAGCCGGTGCGGCTGCGGAAGGCTTGGCTTTGGGGCGGGCAGCGAAGGCTGCCGGGCTCGGCGCGGGCCGCGCCGCCGCTGACGGGGCGGGAGTGGGCGCTGGAGCAGTTGCCTCGGCAACAGGCTCGGCTGCCGTTTCCACTGCCGGGTCAGCCGGAGCGGCCACGGCGGGATCGGCGGCCTCGGCGTTCTCGCCTGCCGTGGCGGCCGATGCCTCGGCTGCCGTTTCCGGTGCCGTGTCTACGGCAGCGCCTGCACCCTCGGCAGTGGTTGCCTCGGTTTCGGTTTCGTTGGCAGCTGCTGTTGCCACTGTTTCGTCGGATTTCTGACTGTCTGTCACCGCTAGAAGTCTTTCGCTTGGAGGGAAATACCGGGACTACGGCCTTCAGGGCCGCAGCTGGTTACTTCAGTGTGAACGAGTCTATCGTGACTGGTTCCACAGGTGCGCCGTCCGTGGCGTTATCGCCGGGCTTCAGACCGGCGGCGGCAATCCCGCCGACCACGTCGAGACCGGAGGTGACCTTGCCCACCACCGTGTAGCCGCCGGCGGCATCCGCGGGTATGACGGTGTCCTTGTAGACGATGAAGAACTGGGTGCCGTTGCCGTTGGCGTTGCCGCTGGTCCGGGCCACGGCGATGGTTCCGGCCGGGTACTTATTGTCCGCCGGGGTGTTMTCCAGCGGGCCCCACGTGTAGGAAGGATCGCTGCTGCCGTCGCCGGTCTTGGACCCGCACTGCAGGACACCAAAGGTCTCGCCCGTGGTCAGCCGGTGGCAGCTGAGTCCCTTGTAGAAGTTCTGGTCAGCGAGGGACTTGAAGACGGCCGCGGCCTGYGGGGCCTTCGTGCCGTCAATTTCAACGCCAAGCGTGCCGCGGTTCAGCGCGAGTTCGCCGGTGAAGGTTTTGCCCGCGGCAGTGTCCGGTTTGGGGATGTTGTCCGCATTCGTGGCGGCCGCCGTTGGCGTGGCAGACGCTGAGGGGCTCTGCAGTCCCGCCTKCGCGGCCGCGAACTCTTCTTCGGTCGGGTTCGACGAAAAGACGGTGAGCTGCAGGACCAGGGCCAGGGCGATCGCACCGGTGCCCGCGCTGATGGCCAGAACGTTATCGCGCTTGCGGCGCTTGTCCTGGTCCCGGCGCAGGCCGCGCCTGGCCTCCATCTGCTGAACGCGCCGCTTCGCCTCGCGTGCGTTGCGTGAACTGGCCGCCAAAGGTCCTCCTGGTTGTAAGGTGCGTGACCGTGACGGGCCGTGGGCGCCGTCGCGGTCACAGCTGCAAGCTGCCGGCAGTCCCGCCGGACCGCCTCCGTTGGAAGAAGCGGGCGCCGAACGCATAAACTGACTGCCGCACACAGTTTATGCACGACTGGCCGGTCTGCCGCCTATCTTCGTTACGTTTCGACAGAGAATGCCGCGTGACGCCCGTGCCCGGATTCTGCACCAGCACCAGCAGCAACTAGAGGAGAAAATTTCACCATGGCACGCACAGCCTCCCTGTCAGGATTCCCCGAGTGGCTTCCCGAGGAGCGGCTGGTGGAACTCCATGTGCTGGATACCCTGCGCCGGACGTTTGAGCTCCATGGCTTCTCCTCGATCGAGACCCGTGCCGTGGAAACGGTGGGGCAGCTGCTGCGCAAGGGAGAAATCGACAAAGAGGTCTACGGCCTCAKCCGGCTCCAGGACGATGAAGGCGACGCGGCGGCCAAGACCGACCCGCACGCCCTGGCCCTGCACTTCGACCTCACTGTGCCTTTCGCCCGCTACGTCGTGGAGAACGCCGGCTACCTGGCCTTCCCGTTCCGCCGCTATCAGATCCAGAAGGTCTGGCGCGGCGAGCGTCCCCAGGAGGGACGGGCCCGCGAGTTTACCCAGGCGGACATCGATGTGGTCGGCGACGGCGAACTGCCGTTCCGCTACGACGTCGAAATAGCGCTCGTCATCGCCGAAGCGCTCAACGCGCTGCCCATCCCCGACTTCCTGCTCCGGATCAACAACCGCAAGCTGGCCGAAGGCTTCTACACCGGAATCGGGCTCACCGACACGGCCGGCGTTCTCCGCAGCATCGACAAGCTGGAGAAGGTCGGGCCCGCGAAGGTGGCCGAGCTGCTCAAGGAGGAACTCGGGGCCACCGACGAACAGGCGCGGGCCGCCCTCAAACTCGCCGGCATCCACACCATGGACACGTCCTTCGTGGACCAGGTCCGGGCACTGGGCGTCAGTAACGAGCTGCTCGAAGAGGGCCTGAACGAGCTGGAACAGGTTATCGCGGCAGCCGTCCAGCGCGCACCGGGCCGCGTGGTCGCGGACCTCAGCATCGCCCGCGGGCTCGACTACTACACGGGCACCGTGGTGGAAACCGTCCTGGTGGGGCACGAGCAGCTGGGATCGATCTGCTCCGGCGGACGCTACGACGCCMTGGCCACCAAGGGCAACCGCAAGTTCCCCGGCGTCGGCCTCTCGATCGGCGTGACCCGCCTGGTGTCGCGGATCCTGAGCCAGGACCTCGCCAAGGCCACCCGCTCCGTTCCGACCGCCGTCCTGGTGACCCTCAACAACGACGACAGCTGGGGCGCGGCTCAGGACGTCGCGGCGCAACTGCGCAGCCGGGGCATCGCCACGGAGGTCGCCGCGAAGGCCGAGAAATTCGGCAAGCAGATCAAGTTCGCGGACCGCCGMGGCATCCCGTTCGTCTGGTTCACCGACGACGACGGCAAGCACCAGATCAAGGACATCCGCTCGGGCGAGCAGGTTGACGCCGACCCGGCCACGTGGACGCCCGCCGAAGAGGACCTGCACGTCCGGGTGACCGCCGTCGGCGGGAACTAAAGCTAGCTCTGCCGCGGAGTCCTGCGCCACCGCAGGACCAGGAACCGCCCGGCCACGCCGACGGCCAGCACCGCCGCCATGACCAGCATGGAGGCCGGCGGGAGGGTCACGGCCAGGACAAGGCAGCCGAGGAAACCCAGCACGTTGAGCCAGCGCGGCGCATGCCACGGGCGGCGGGTCAGCGTGAAGGCGGCGGCGTTTGTCACGGCGTAATAGATCAGCACCCCGAAGCTGGAAAATCCGACGACGGTCATCACGTTCGTGCTCAGCAGCAGGACGATGACGACGGCGGCGACCGCCAGTTCTGCGACGAACGGGACGGTGTGGGCGCCGCCCACTTGGGCCAGCCGGGCTGGCAGGTCGCGTTCCCGGGCCATTGCCAGGGTGGTCCGGCCCACCCCGGTGATCAGGGCCAGCAACGCGCCAAGACACGCGGCCGCCGCCCCGGCCTKAACGAAGGGAACTCCGGCGCTGAGCTGTGAGACCGCCACCGCGTCAAGCAGCGGCGCCGTCGAACCYGCCAACTGCTGCGGGGGCAGGTGCCACTGCAGCAGTGCGGCCAGGCCGAGGTAGATCACGAAGGCCCCGGCCAGCGCTGCCAGGATGGCGCGCGGGATGGTGCGGGTGGGGTCCTTGACCTCTTCACCCAGGGTGGCGATCCGGGCGTAGCCGGCGAAGGCGAAGAACATCAGCCCCGCCGCCGGAAGGACGCCCCAGCCGACGCCGGACGGCGTCGGGAAGGCCGGCACTGTCGACACCGCAGGGGCGCCGTCCGGGTGCGGACCCAGCAGCGACGCCACCGCGACGAAGGCGATCGTGGCCAGCACGATGGCCAGCAGGATTCTGGTCAGGAAGGCGGTCCGGGTAATGCCGAGCAGGTTGACCCCGGTGAGGACCACGACGGCGGCGACCGCCAGCGGTGCGGCGTAGGCCGGCGCCACGTAGTGCCCGAACGTGAGCGCCATTGCCGCGCAGGACGCCGTCTTGCCCGTCACGAAGCCCCAGCCCGCAATGAACCCGGGCCATTCGCCCAGCTGCCGGCGACCATACACATAGGTGCCGCCGCTGGCGGGGTATTTGGCCGCCAGCTGCGCCGAGGCGACGGCGTTGCAGTAGGCAATGACGCCGGCGACGGCCACGGCCAATGTCAGCAGCGGGCCGGCCAGGGCGGCGGCGGGAGAGAACACCACGAACACGCCCGCCCCCAGCATGGAACCGAGGCCGATCGCAGTGGAATCGAAGACGCCGAGCCGGCGCTGCAGCTGTTGCTGCCCGGGGCGCTCCGCAGGCCGCTCACCGGGCCCGTCGCCGGGCTGGGTTCCGTGATGCCGGCTCGCCATGGCGGGAGGGTCCTTTCCAACGGGTAAACTCGAACGGGATCGTTCCAGTAGCGATCCTATAGAGCGTCATTCTTTAATATCGCTTTTGATTTTCCCTMTGTCTTCTTCAGAAAGGCGTGCTGTGCTGCGCACACATGACCTCGGATCGCTTCGCTCCGAGCACATTGGACAAACCGTAACCCTCGCCKGCTGGGTCGGCCGGCGTCGTGACCACGGTGGTGTCGCATTCGTTGACCTCCGCGACGCGTCCGGCGTCGCCCAGGTAGTGGTCCGCGAAGAAGAGGTTTTCCACGGTCTGCGCAACGAGTACGTGCTACAGATCGTCGGCACCGTGTCCCAGCGTCCCGAGGGCAACGAKAACCCGGCGCTTCCCACCGGTGAGATCGAGGTCATGGCCGAGAAGGTCACCATCCTCAACACCTCCGATCCGCTGCCGTTCCAGATCGACGAGCACGTTGAGGTCGGCGAGGAAGCCCGCCTGAAGCACCGCTACCTGGACCTGCGCCGCCCGGGCCCCGCCCGCAACCTGCGCCTGCGGTCGGAGGCCAACCGCGTGGCCCGCGAGCTCCTCCACCAGGACGGCTACGTGGAGATCGAAACCCCCACGCTGACCCGCTCGACGCCGGAAGGCGCCCGCGACTTCGTGGTCCCCGCACGCCTGGCGCCGGGCTCCTGGTACGCGCTGCCGCAGTCCCCGCAGCTGTTCAAGCAGCTCCTGCAGGTGGGCGGCTTCGAAAAGTACTACCAGATCGCCCGCTGCTACCGCGACGAGGACTTCCGCGCGGACCGCCAGCCGGAATTCACGCAGCTGGACATCGAGGCCAGCTTCGTGGACCAGGACGACATCATCCAGCTCGGCGAGAACATCGTCAAAGCTCTGTGGAAGCTGATCGACGTCGAGATCCCGACGCCCATCCAGCGGATCACCTACCACGACGC
>NZ_JBFTHK010000199.1:0-7284 GCF_056394205.1 Arthrobacter sp. 10T413_2
CCCCGCCGCTGGTAGCCTTGTACCGAAACCTTGGCGAGGGAGAGCGCCGGTCAACCGTATACACGGGAAGCCGGAGTGCTGGTCTCCGTTATCGACTGGGTCTGAATCTCCTTCTGAAGGTCAGCTGCACGGCAGCCCGGCGTTGAAGGTCGCAAACAGACCTCCGCCCTTGCTGAACACCGTTTAGTCCCACAGCTTGAAATCCCATGAGGAGATATCCATGTCTGAGCAGAAGCTCGCAGCAGAAGTACGCACCGAATTCGGCAAGGGCTTCGCCCGCCGCGCCCGMATGGCCAACCTGATCCCGGCCGTCATCTACGGCCACGGCGCCGAGCCGATCCACATCACCCTGCCGGCGAAGGCCACCACCCTGGCCGTCCGCAAGGCTAACGCCCTGCTGACCCTGGACATCAACGGCGAGCAGCACCTGGCCCTGGTCAAGGACATCCAGCGCAACCCGATCAAGCAGATCATCGAGCACCTCGACCTGCTGACCGTCCGCACCGGCGAGAAGGTCACCGTCGACGTCCCCGTSCACCTGACCGGCGAACTGGCTCCGGGCAACGTGTACAACCAGGAAATGACCACCGTCTCCCTCGAGGCCGAGGCAACCCACCTGCCGACCGCCGTCGAGGTCAGCATCGAGGGCCGCAGCGCCGGCGAGCACATCCACGCTTCCGACCTCGTTCTGCCGAAGGGCTCCGTCCTGCTGGCCGACGTCGAGGCTCTCGTCGTTCACATCTCCGAGGCCACCGAGGTCTCCGAGGAAGAGGCTTCGGCCGACACCACCGAAGGATCCTCGGTCGCGGCCGAGTAATTCCGGCGATTTCTCCGGCGGCCGGGTCCCTGAGGGGCCCGGCCGCCGTCGTCTCTGAACCCGTCGTATTCCGCACCGGAGCCGGCACTCGCCCCTGACCCGTCCCACCCTGACCTGGCCCACCGAAGGACTGATCCATGACCGACACCTGGCTGATTGTAGGCCTTGGCAACCCCGGACCCGAGTACAGCCACAACCGTCACAACGTCGGCCAGATGGTCCTGGATGAACTCGCCTCGCGCACCGGCGGCGGCTTCAAGTCCCACAAGGCCCGCGCCCAGGTCCTCGAAGGTCGCCTTGGCATTGGCGGCCCCCGGATCGTGCTGGCCAAGCCGTTGTCATATATGAACGTCTCCGGCGGCCCGGTCTCGGCCCTGGCACAGTTCTACGGGATCGACCCCGCCCACGTCATTGCCGTCCATGACGAGATCGACATTCCCTTCGATACCGTGAAGCTGAAGCTCGGCKKCGGCGAAGGCGGCCACAACGGACTGCGGGACATCTCGAAGGCCCTGGCCACCAAGGACTACCTGCGCGTGCGGGTCGGCGTCGGGCGTCCGCCTGGCCGGATGGACACCGCGGACTTCGTCCTGCGTGACTTCTCCGCCCCGGAGAAGAAGGACCTGCCGTTCCTCATCGACGCGGCCGCCGACGCCGTCGAAGTCCTGGTCAAGGACGGCCTGCCCGCCGCCCAGCAAAAATTCCACCCGGCCAAGGCCCCATAAATCAGGCTTAAACACGCAGCAGCCCGGCCCCGTAGCAGGGGMAGGCGCGCCGCGAGGATCCGGATAGTGGGTTTCCTTCCCAAGCTTTCAGCATTCCAGCTATGATCTGTCTACTCTCATGTCGGGGGATAGGGATACGCTACTTCTAAGTGGGCAGTCTGGGGTTGCTGTCTACAAAGCGGTACGAAGGAAACTACATGTCGAGGGATTCGCTGGGCTGGGGGAATGTTTCCACTACATTGGCACCCGCCGAAGAAGAACATGCCGCCGGTCCGGTCGCGAGGCACGGATGGTCCGGTTTGGCGCGGAATGCCGACGCCGAGMGCGTCCGGACGGAACTGCTTGCGCAGGACCGGATGGGCGTTGTTATCACCGGCGACMGCGGCGTAGGCAAGACCCTCGTCGGCAGGACCGCCCTCGCGGGGTTCGGCCCCGAGGTATACACCATCCAGCTCCGCAGCACAGGACMGGGGTCGGCAACGCCGTACGGCTGCCTCGCCTTCACTCTGGCGCGGCTCCCGCAGAGCTCCCTTGGCTCGCCGACCGCCATCCTGCACGGCATTAYCTCCCTGATCCGCGACGACGCCGCCGGCCGCCAGTGCGTGATCCTGCTGGACAACGCCGGGGCCCTCGACGAACTCAGTACCGGGGTCCTGCTGAACCTGCTGCAGACCCGCACCGCCCGGCTGATCGCCACGGCCCAGCGCACCACGGACCTTCCGCCTGACTTCTACTGGCTCATCACCTCGGGCCAGCTTGCCGAGGTCCGGTTAGCCAACCTGACCGAGCTCGAAACACTGGAGGTCCTGCAGTCAGCCTTGGGCCACCGGGTCTCGACGGCCCTGGCTAGCCAGCTGCACCAGCTGGTCGGCGGCAGCCCCACGCTCCTGCAGGCCGTCGTGTCAGAACAGATCGAACGCGGAAACCTTGTCCTGTCCGKATCGGTCTGGACCCTKGTCGATGAGGTGGTGCTCGACGGCCGGACGGCGCTGGAAGACATTGTCCGGGCCAGATACGCCAGGGAAACACCCGAAGCACGCGAGGTCATCGACGTCCTCTCCTGCGCCCGGACGCTGCCMCTGTCACGGCTCGCCCGGATGTACAGCCCCGGTGTCATCGCCGACATGGAAGAGGCCGGCCAGATMGTCGTGGACCGCACGGATCGGCACCTCGTMACCCTGGGCGACCGCTACCTCGGCGACATCGTCCGGAACTGGCTCAGCGTGGAGCGCCGGCTGGAGCTGCGGGACAAGGTCCCCGGACACCAGGAACAGGAACTCGACGAACTCACCGTCGAGGACCTGCTCGCCTATGCGGCCTGGACCCACGACTGCCACGCCCAGCTCGCCCCCGCCCACGCGCTGGCGGCCGCCAGCGCGGCCGTCAAGCTCTTTGACCCGAAGTTTGCCCTCAAATGCGCCGGGAGCCTCTCTCCCTCGGACCCTGAATGGGCCGAGGGGCAGCTCCAGAAATCGGCGGCCTACCTCCAGCTCGGGCTGCCCCTTCAGGCCATGTCAGCGCTGGACGATGTCTCGGAGCGGCAGGTCAACGACCTCGGGGCCGAGACCTTCGCCGAATTCATTGCGGCGAAAGCCGACTGCATGGCCTGGCTGGAAGACCGCTCMGGCAAGGTCCCCGAACTCCTGCGGCAGGCCCGGGTCCGGCTTCAGGACTTGAGCCTGGAGGAGCCTGCTGCCAGCCCCGCCGCACTCTCGCGGGCCGCGCTGCGCCTGGATCTGTGCGAGTTCAACTACTTCTCTTTCATCGGGGATTTCGAGCCCATAATGGCCCGCCTCACCGCCGCGGCCACTACGGATGTCCCGGGCGCGGACTCCGTGCACCGGCTCCGCTCGGCCATCATCCTGATGGAAGCCTTGTCCATGACGGGCCGGGAACTCGACGCCAAAAAACTCATGCGGGAACTCGGCGGGCAGCTGGGCGAGTGRTCCAATGTGCCGCGCATCCGCGAAAACTTTGCCTGGCGCTCCTACAACGTCCTGCTCCTGTCTGGCCTGTGGMGCCAGGCCATCGACATGCTCAAGGACGCGAGCGGCCGGGCCGGGCACGGGCTCCATTCCGGCAGCGCCGCCACTGACCTCGCCGTCGGTCTCGCGTACGTCTATGCCGGCCGCGGCTACATGGCGTTGGACCCGCTGCTGGCCGCAATCGCCCAGCTTGAGGTCCGGGCGAGCCTGCAGTCCCTGCGCCAGGCCTACGCCGCCACCGCCTTCGCCTACGCCCAGACCGGCAACTCGGTCCAGGCCACCATCTACCTGGACCGCGCCCGCTCGGCTGACGGTCCGGCCCGCTTCGCCGTCAGCAGCTCCACGGAGTTCTGCATGGACATGGCCTCGCGGTGGCTCGGCGACCCGGAGGCCAAGGACCGGCTGGTCCGGTCCGCAGAGGCGCATTTCCGGAAAGGCCGCTACACCCTCGCCGGCATCTGCATGCTCGGGGCCACCGTCAATGGAACCGGCAAGGATTATCTCTACATGGAGGAAATCGCCGGGCTGAGGCAGGGGCCGCTGGCCGAACTGTCCCGCACGGTTGCCGTCGGCAGCCGGAAGAAGGATGCCGCGATCATGCTCCAAGCCGCCGAGCAGGCCGCGGCCCTGGAGCTCGACGCCGTCCAGGCCAGGTGCGCGGCGCTCGCGTTCGATTTCGCCAAGGGCGCCGGACTGACCGCCAGCGCCAACACCGCCTACAGCATGCTCGAGAGCCTCTCGGAGTCCGTACCGGCGCTGCCGATCATGCCCCGCAACAAAGGCCCGCTGCTCACGGAACGGGAGCGGCAGATCGCCACCCTTGCCGGGAACGGCGTTTCGAACAAGGACATCGCCCTGGAAGTGGGCATTTCCGTCAGAACAGTGGAGGGCCACCTGTACCAGGTGTTCACGAAGCTCGGCGTTTCTTCGCGAAGTGATCTGCTTGGACTCATCTAGGGGCACGGCGGGAGCCCCCGGCACCGAGGCGTCCCGCGCCTTGACCGGGAGGTCGGATGATTTGATGTCGGCCGTGGAGTCCCTTCAGGGCGGCAGCCATGTGGCGGTATTCGTCCTCGGCGAAAGCGGGATGGGCAAGTCCAGGCTCATCGAAGCCGTGGTCGCGGAGCTGGGCCCGGACGTGACGCCGGTGCGGATCCACGGCAGTGCGTCGCTGACGAAGGTGCCCTACGGTGTCCTCGGCCCCTTCATTGTCGAACTCCCGGTCCAGGAGGCGACATCGCAGCTGGCCGTGCTGAGGACGCTGTGGTCGCACCTGGAAGAAGAGAAGCGCGCCACCCAGAATCCCCTGCTGCTCATCGTCGACGACGCCCACGACCTCGATGAGGCGACGGCGGGGATCCTGGCCGAGCTGGCCGCCGCAGGTTGGGCGAAACTGCTGGTGGGCGCGGCCGCCCGGCCCGGACTGCCGGAGCCGCTCCTGCAGCTGTGGTTTGAAGGCATCGCCGAGCGGCATGACCTGCGGCCCCTCACCCTGGCGCAGACCACAGAAATGCTGGAGGGCGAGCTCGGCTCGCAGGTGCTGCCCAACGTCGCCGAGATCCTCTGGGAGGCCTCCGGCGGCAACCCGATGCTCCTCAACGGGCTCCTCGACGACGCCAAAAAGGACGGGACGCTGCTGCGCCGGAACGGTGTCTGGTTGTTCACCCGGCATCTGAACAGCCACGGGGACCGGCTGACCGACGTCGTGCGCCGCCAGCTGCTGCTGCGCTCGCCGGAAGAGCGGCAGGCATTGAACCTGGTGGCCCTGGCCGAACCCGTGTCCCGTGAACTGATCGAGTCCGTGGCCGGGGAAGAGGCCGTCGGGTCGCTGATCGACAGCGAACTGATCCGCGTCACGGGCTCCGCCGGCGGCGAGCTGCGGCTGTGGCACACCGTGTACGGGGACACCCTGCGAAACCTGATCTCGCCGGCCAGGAGCCTCCAGCTGCGCCAGAGCCTGCTGCGCCGCATGGACAGCGAGCCGACGTCGGCCGAAGGACTGTTGCGCCACGTGAGCTGGTCGATCGAATGCGGTGCAGAGGTCGAGGACCGCCAGCTCCTGCGGGCCKCCGTCCTGGCCAGCCGGCTCTACGAGGACGATCTCGCCCGCAAGGCGGCCGCCCTCGTCAAAGACCMGGACCTGCAGATGGCGGCCCGCGCCGTGATAGCGCGGACCCGCTACAACGCCTCCGACTACGTTGCTGCCTGGGAAATCCTCGACGCCGATTTCGGCCAAGGCGGCAACCTCACCAGCTTGCTGACCGGATCCCTCCTGTGGGCCGCGGTGATGTGCGCGCTGGGGTACACGCCGGCCGAGATCATGCAACGGGCACAGGCGCTGCAGCATGCCGGTGAACACCTGGCTGAGGCCCAGCCGGAGAACGCCGAAGCCATTCGMGCCGCCATAACGGAGCGCCTGGACACCATGGAAGCCATGGTCCTGGCACTGGCAGGCGAGTACCCGCAGACCTCTGCCGCGGCGGACACGGCCGCCACCCGTCCGCCGGTCAACAACCTCGAGGCGGCGTTCCGGCTCTCCCTCGACGCGGAGCGGCTCCTGGCCACCGGCAAAGGACTGAGCGCCTTTGCCGTGATGTCGCAGGCAGTCGAGGCCGCCGGAGCCGACCACGATGAGCTGTACTTCCTCACGGATTTCCTGGTGGTCCGGTCGGCCGCCGCCGCGATCCAGGCCGGGGACTGGCAGGCCGCGGAAAACCTCCTGGCCGCCTTTGTCGCCGGGTCCGGGCCAAGCTTAATTTCCTTCGGCGGGGGAGTCCACGCGGCCCATGGCATCATCCTCCTGTACCAGGGCAAGGCCGCGCAGGCGCTGAACACCCTCAGCGCCGCGCTCGAAGCGCTGCGGCTCACCGATCCCCAGCAGCTGTTCGCCMTCACGGCGGCCATKGCTTTCGCGGCGGCCGCCGAAGTMGGTGCCCAGACGAAAGCGGAGCTTTTCCTCGCCGACTTCGAGGCCGCCCCGGCGGCGTTGCCGCGGTACATGCACTCCCTGGCCATGATGGCCGTGGTCTATGGAAAAGCCCGGCTCGGGAACTACCCCGGCGCCATCGCCGAACTGAAGCGCCTCGGCCGCCCGCACCCGGAGATGAACACAGCCGGTCTCGAACTCGAGGCCCTGGCCCTTTGCCTGGCCTTAGGGGACACCGACTCGGCGCCCCGGCTGCTGGAACTGCAGGCCGGGCTCGAGGGCCCGCGGCCGGCCGCGATCTGCGCCTATGCCGCAGCCATCAGCACGGACAACGCCGCGGACCACCTGGAGGCCGCGAAAACCTGTGAGGCTGCGGAGCTGTGGACCTTCGCCGCCCTTGCCTACGACGCGGCGGCGCACGCCTACCGGGCCGCGGGCGACACCCTCAGGGAGCGCATGGCGAACTCGCAGCGGAAGCGGTGCCTGGACCGGGCCGACGACCTTCCCGGTGAGGAAACGGCCAAGAACGACGACTCACTGGGCATCCTGACCCGCCGGGAGCGCGACATTGTGGCGCTCGCAGTGCGCGGCCTGACCGACCGCCAGATCGCCGCCGAACTCCAGGTTTCMGTCCGGACGGTTGAGGGCCACCTCTACCGCAGCTACGCCAAGCTCAACGTCAAGGGCCGTGAACAGCTCCCCGGAATTGGCGGCCGCTAGGTGTACTCAGCCAAGAGGTTAGTTACATCTGCTGATGGGTGGTCGTCCTCCGAGGGCGCTGTGGTTGCGGCGGTGGTTGTAGAAGTCTAGCCAGCCGGTCAAGGCGTGTGT
>NZ_JBFTHK010000200.1:0-7233 GCF_056394205.1 Arthrobacter sp. 10T413_2
GGTCCAGGGTCAGCGGCGAATCGGCCGTGAACCGGGCGAGCGAGTAGCGGACGGCGTCCTTGCCGAGCCAGTCGATGAGGTCCTTGAGCTCGATGATGTTGCCGGCACGCTTGGACAGCTTGGCGCCGTTGACGGAGACCAGCTGGCCGATCAGGACCTCGATGTTGACCTCGGGGTCGTCGCCGGCGGCGGCCGCGATGGCCTTGAGCCGGTTGATGTAGCCGTGGTGGTCGGCGCCGAGGAGGTAGATCTTCTCGGTGTAGCCGCGGTCCTTCTTGGACAGGTAGTAGGCGGCATCGGCGGCGAAGTACGTCGRCTCGCCGTTCGCGCGGATCATCACGCGGTCCTTGTCATCGCCGAAGTCGGTGGTGCGCAGCCACACCGCGCCGCCGTCGTCGAAAACGTGGCCCTGTTCGCGCAGGCGGGCGACGGCATCTTCGATCGCGCCGGCGTCGTGGAGTTCCTGTTCGGAGAAGAAAACATCAAAGTCGACGCCGAACCCGGCCAGTGTCTGCTTGATGTCGTGCATCTGCGCCTTGTACGCGGCGCCACGGATCACCGGCAGGGCTGCGACTTCGGTGAGTTCACGGATGCCGGGGTGCTCGCTGAGCACCTCATGGCCGAGGTCGGCGATGTACTGGCCAGGGTAGCCGCCCTCGGGCACGTCCCGGCCGTGCAGCCTCGCGAACACGGAGTTGGCGAACACGTTCATCTGGGAGCCGGCGTCGTTGATGTAGTACTCGGCCGTGACGTCGGCGCCGGAGGCGCGGAGGACGCGGGCGATMGCGTCGCCGAGGGCCGCCCAGCGGGTGTGGCCGATGTGCAGCGGGCCGGTGGGGTTGGCCGAGACGAACTCCATGTTGACCACGTGCCCGGCGAGAGCGGTGTTGGTGCCGTACTCCGCGCCGGCTTCGACGATCGCCTTGGCGAGGGCGCCGGCGGCCGCGGCGTCCACGGTGATGTTCAGGAAGCCCGGGCCKGCGATGTCCACCGCGGAAACGCCGTCGATCGTTTTCAGCCGGGCGCTCAGGACGGACGCGAACTCCCGCGGGTTGGTGCCTGCCGTCTTGGCCAGCCGGAGGGCGACGTTGGTGGCCCAGTCCCCGTGGTCCCTGTTCTTCGGGCGCTCGACGCGCACCTCGTCCGGGATGTCGGCTGCGGAAAGKGCAATCTCGCCTGCCGCGACGGCGTCCTTCAGGCAGGCGGATATGGCGAGGGAGAGTTCTTCAGGGGTCACAGTTCTAGCCTACCGGTGGGCCCGAGGTGTGGCGGAATCTGGCGCCCGGCATGACGGGCGGGGCGGGCAGCTGGTCCGCCTGTCCGTCCCGCGCGTGACCGTGTTCATTGCCCCCTCAGCCCGCGCTCGGCACGCGCTCTGCACGCGCCTCATGCGACCGACGGGCGCCGATTTTCCGTTGGAGGCCACCTTCCTGCTAAGCTCTAGGACGTCCCGCCGGAAACGGCAGGAACCCTGACTGCCCTCGTAGCTCAGGGGATAGAGCGTCTGCCTCCGGAGCAGAAGGTCGTAGGTTCGAATCCTATCGAGGGCACAGAAGATAGGCAGTACAGCAGTTAGGCAGTACAGACAAACCCCGTCGTTTCATTGAAACGGCGGGGTTTTTTTGTGCCGGGTCTTTTGCACGGAATCCGGCGGAAAGAACGCGCAAAACCAGCGGCTCTCCCCCTGCCGATTGTCGGTGCCCGCTCGTAGGCTGTGTTCATCGGTGGCGGGCTACCGGGCACGCCCCGAAGCATGAAGGGGGTCTCACATGTTCCGTTCTGTCTCTTACCGTTCCGCCTTTAACCGTTCCGTTTCTTACCGTTCCGTTTCTTACCGTTCYGGCGGGTACTGTTCCATCGTTCCGCCCTATTTGCTCCGCCGCCTGGCCGCCCAGCAGGAACCTGGCTTCTCGGGCGCGGCCGAGGCCGCCCAGAAGGCGCTGCTGCACGTCAAGACTTTCCAGGCGTCCCGCGCTGAGCTGACCCTGCTKGCGGTCCCCGCCGCGCGGGGGCTCAAGCCCGGGGCACCGGAACGCACCATCTATGACGCCCGGTCCCTGGAGCAGTTGCCCGGCAGCCTGGTCCGCAACGAAGGCAAGCCGCCCAGCGGGGATCCGGCCGCGGACGAAGCTTACGACGGACTGGGCCACACACACCGTCTCTACGCGGACGCTTTTGGCCGGGACTCCATTGACGGGAAGGGCCTTCCCCTCGAGGCCACAGTCCATTACGGCAAGCGCTACGACAACGCGTTCTGGGACGGCCGGCAGATGGTGTTCGGCGACGGCGACGGCGTTGTTTTCGAACGGTTCACGAAGTCGCTCAGCGTGATCGGCCATGAACTCGCCCATGGCGTTACGCAGTTTTCAGGCGGCCTGAACTACCGCAACCAGGCCGGCGCGCTCAACGAATCCCTGTCCGACGTCTTCGGCGCCCTCGTGGAACAGTACGCCAAGCAGCAGTCCACCGCCGAGGCGAGCTGGCTGATCGGCGAAGGACTCTTTACAGACCAGGTTCAGGGTGCCGCCCTGCGGTCCATGAAGGCGCCCGGTACCGCGTACGACGACGACGTCCTCGGCAAGGATCCCCAGCCGGACTCGATGGATTCCTATGTACGGACGAGCGCGGACAACGGCGGGGTGCACATCAACTCCGGCATCCCGAACCGTGCCTTCTGCCTCGTTGCCACGGCCCTCGGCGGCAACGCCTGGGACGCCCCCGCGCAGATCTGGTACGACACCCTGACCGGCGGCACACTGGCGCCGAATGCCACCTTCGGCGCCTTCGCCAAGGCCACTGCCGCCTCTGCCAAGGAACTTTTCGGGGCGGATTCCAAGGAGCATGACGCCGTGCGGTCCGCGTGGGAAACTGTGAAGGTGAAGCTGCAGCGCAGCGCCATCTAAACGCCGCAGCATCCCAACCCAGCCTCCAGGTCGTGAGGATCGCAGACTCATGAAGATAATCGTCCAGCGAAGCGGCGGCGTGGCCGGAATGAAAAGGACATGGACCGTCCGGCCCGAGCCGCCTGAGGACACCGACCGGTGGCAGCCGCTCATTGAGGCATGCCCGTGGGACGACGTCGCCGGGCCCGGCGCGGCCACCGGCCAGCCGGACCGGTTCATGTACAGCATCCGGGCCGATCAGCGCCGGGCGGTCCTGCCGGAGCGTGAACTGACGGGGCCCTGGCGGGACCTTGTCGAGAGTGCCCGGGCTGCGGCCGAGGAGGCCGGGCCGCCGGACCTCACGTAGCCGTCGTCATCCTGTGCTGCCTATGCCGTTACCCCTGGCGGATGCCGCTTATGYCGTTGCYAGGTGCCCCCGGAACGTGCGCCGGTAGGACTGCGGGCTGGTGTCCAGCGCCTTTGCGAAGTGGTGCCGCAGCAGGACCGAATGCCCGAAGCCGGCTTCCCGCGCGATTTCGTCAATGTTGAGTTCCGTGGTCTCCAGCAGCTCCTGGGCGCGCAGGACCCGCTGCGAGTTGAGCCACGCCGCCGGGGTCGCCCCCGTTTCCGAGCGGAACCGCCGCGCGAACGTCCGTGGCGACATGTGGACCYGGGCGGCCAGTTCGTTGACCGGGTGTTCCTCGTCCAGGTGCCGGACCATCCACTGCAGCAGCTGTTCCATTGGCTCCGAACCGCACTGCGGGATGGGCCGATCGATGTACTGGGCCTGGCCGCCGTCGCGGTGCGGCGGGACCACCATGTCCCGGGCGATGCCGGCGGCCACCTTGGCACCAAATTCAGTGCGGATCAGGTGCAGGCAGGCATCGATCCCCGCGGCCGTCCCGGCACTGGTAATGATCCTGTCGTCTTCGACGTAGAGGACGTTTTCATCCACCAGGACGGCAGGGTACCGGCTGGCGAGTTCCTGGGAGTAGTGCCAGTGCGTGGTGCAGCGGCGGCCGTCAAGCAGCCCCGCCCGGGCCAGGGCAAAGGCCCCGGAACAGATGGACATCACCCAGGCACCGCGGGCATGGGCGGCGCGCAGCGCGTCCAGGACGGACTCCGGGACATCCTCGTCCCGGCCGTAGGGCGCCATCACCACCAGGTCCGCGTCCGCAGCCGCTTCCAGCCCGAAGCTGACGTGCATGGACAGTCCGGACTTGAGCGGGACGTCGCCCGGCTCCGGGGTGCAGACCCGGAAATCGAAGGCGGGCACGCCGTTTCCGCGGTCCGAGCGGTCAATGCCGAAGACCTCGAAAGCGGTCGCGAACTCGAAGATGGAGAAGTTGGGGACCACGATCATTGCCACTGATTTGATCATGATTCCAGTGTGGCAGAAATTATAGCTTTTTGGGCATTTCTGCCACTTTTTTTCATCTGCGGGCGGGAGAACCATGGAGGTATGGAACTCCTCGGAATCGCCCTCATCATCCTCATCATCGCCATCATCACAGCCACCATCGGTGCCCTGCGCAAGGATGGCCTCGGCCACAACCCGCCCGTCCGCTMGGAAGAGTACTGGACGGCCCGGGATCTCCCCAGCGTCAACTACACCTTGCGGAACTTCTGAGTCCGCACACCCGCACCGGGCCCGGCTCCGCCAGCCGGGCCCCACTATGCGCAGGGCCCGCCGGACAGTCCGTCCCAGTAGACTGTCTCCAGCCATGACATTGCATATTTCCTACCCCGCCGAGCTGCCGGTTTCCGAGCGCCGCGAAGATCTGATGGCCGCCATCKCGGCCAACCAGGTGACCATCATCGCCGGCGAGACCGGTTCGGGTAAGACCACCCAGATCCCGAAGATGTGCCTGGAACTCGGCCTGGGTGAGAACGGACTGATCGGTCACACCCAGCCCCGCCGGCTCGCGGCCCGCACGGTCGCCGAGCGCATCGCGGAGGAACTCGGCGTCGAGATCGGCCAGGAGGTCGGCTTCCAGGTCCGGTTCACCGGCGAGGTCAGCCGCTCCACCAAGGTCAAGCTCATGACCGACGGCATCCTGCTGGCGGAAATCCAGCGCGACAAGCTGCTGCGCAAGTACAACGCCATCATCATTGACGAGGCCCACGAGCGCAGCCTCAACATCGACTTCATCCTCGGCTACCTCAAGCGGATCCTGCCGCAGCGCCCGGACCTGAAGATCATCATCACCTCGGCCACCATCGATCCGGAACGCTTCGCCAAGCACTTCGGCAGCGAGGAGGAGCCCTCTCCCATCATCGAGGTCTCGGGCCGGACGTACCCGGTAGAGATCCGCTACCGGCCGCTCTCCCAGCCCGCCGGCGGCGCCGGTGCCGGCGCCRAAGACGGAGCGGGCGAAGGCTCGACCTCGGACGACGAACTCGAAGAGGACCGCGACCCGCTCGACGCGGTGTGCGACGCCGTCGACGAGCTCGCCCTCGAAGCCCCCGGCGACATCCTTGTCTTCTTCTCCGGCGAGCGCGAAATCCGGGACGCGGCGGAGGCCCTCAACGCCCGCATCCAGTCAAACCGGCGGCTGGCCGGCACCGAAGTCCTTCCCCTCTTCGCCCGGCTGAGCCTGCAGGAGCAGCACAAGGTCTTCCACCCCGGCAGAAACCGCCGGATCGTGCTAGCCACCAACGTCGCCGAAACCTCGCTCACTGTCCCGGGCATCAAGTACGTCATCGACACCGGCACGGCCCGCATCTCCCGCTACTCGCACCGCACCAAGGTCCAGCGCCTGCCGATCGAGCGCGTCTCCCAGGCCTYGGCCAACCAGCGCTCGGGCCGTTGCGGCCGCGTTTCGGACGGCATCGCCATCCGGCTGTACTCCGAGGATGACTTCGAGTCCCGGCCGCTGTTCACKGACCCGGAAATCCTGCGCACCAACCTCGCGGCCGTCATCCTGCAGATGACCGCCATGGGTGTGGCCCGCGGACCGAAGGACGTGGAGAACTTCCCCTTCGTCGAACCGCCGGATTCACGCGCCATCAACGACGGCGTCAGCCTCCTGCGCGAACTCGGCGCCCTCAGCCCCGTACGGACCCAGGAACAAAGGAGCCAGGAACAAAGGAGCGAGGAGCAGAGGGGCGAGGAACAAACGGGCGACGGCGGCGGACGCCCGGGCCGCCGACAGGCGGCCGGCCGCGGCGGCGGCAGGAACGGTGGCGGGCTGACCGCCGTCGGGCAGCAACTGGCCCAGCTGCCGGTTGACCCCCGCCTGGGCCGAATGATCGTCGAGTCCGGCAAGCGCGGCTGCGTCCGCGAAGTCATGATCCTCGCCGCCGCCCTGACGATCCAGGACCCGCGGGAGCGTCCGACCGATAAGCAGCAGCTCGCCGCGGAGAAGCACGCCCGCTTCCGGGACGAGAACTCGGACTTCACCGGCTACCTGAACCTCTGGAACTACCTGCAGGAGAAGCAGCAGGAACTGTCCTCCACCGCGTTCCGCCGGCTCTGCCGGAACGAGTTCATCAACTACCTGAGGGTCCGCGAATGGCAGGACCTCTTCGCCCAGCTGCGCCAGCTCGCCCGGCCGCTGGGCATCAGCCTGGACAACAAGCGCCTGGCCGATCCCGTGGGCAACCATGACGGCATCCACATCAGCCTGCTTTCCGGGCTGCTGAGCCACATCGGCATCCTGGATGAGCGCAAGCGCGAGTATGCCGGCGCCCGCGGCAGCCGCTTCGCGATCTTCCCGGGTTCGGCGCTGTTCAAGAAGTCCCCCACCTTCGTGATGGCCGCGGAGCTCGTGGAGACGAGCCGGCTCTGGGCCCGCGTCGCGGCGAAGTTCGATCCGCTGTGGGCCGAGCAGGTGGCGCCGGACCTGGTCAAGCGCAGCTACAGCGAACCGMACTGGTCCAAGAAGATGGGCGCGGTGATGGCCCACGAAAAGGTCACTCTTTACGGCGTGCCCATCATTCCGAKCCGGCGGGTCAACTACGGCAAYGTGGATCCCGAGCTCTGCCGCGAGCTCTTCATCCGGCACGCGCTGGTTGAAGGCGACTGGCAGACCCACCACAAGTTCTTCCACCGCAACCGTGCCCTGCTCCACGAGGTCGAGGAGCTCGAGGCCCGGATGCGGCGCCGGGACATCCTGGTGGATKACGAGACCCTGTTCGAGTTCTACGACGCCCGGATCGGCAAGGAAGTGGTCTCCGAGCGGCACTTCGACAAGTGGTGGAAGGACGCGCGGCAGCGGGACCCCGAACTGCTGGACTTCGACCAGTCCCTGCTGATCAGCGAGGACGCCGCGGCCCTGGACGATTCGGCCTACCCCACGACCTTGCTGCACAAGGGTTTTGAGCTGCCGCTGAGCTACGAGTTCCACCC